>JAAYPN010000109.1 GCA_012519775.1 Aeromonadales bacterium
GATGGTGCCCAGAGACGGAATCGAACCGCCGACACGGGGATTTTCAATCCCCTGCTCTACCGACTGAGCTATCTGGGCAACGCGGGTTATTTAACCATATACAACGATTTCAGTCAAGATTTTTTTAAATAAATTGAGATATATTAAGTGAATAACTCACAGAACCGCAAATATATCGACTTTATAGGATGTACAGGATTTTATTTAATTAAGAATTATGAAACTAAAGTGCAAATTATACTTTGCATAAATAAAAATCCTGGTCATAGTCTAATGTTACTAAGCCAGGATTTATAAAACTTAAGCTAGATGGTATTAGATGTACTTACCATGACATGCCTTAAATTTCTTACCTGATCCACAAGGACAAGGATCGTTACGACCAACATGCATATTAGTGTATTGTGCAGCCTCTGCCTTTAGTTTCTGCTCTAAAGCATTCTGCTCACGAGCTTCCTGCTCAGCCTGTGCTTCTTCTGGGCTCTTTAGTCTTACCTGGATACGGCATAGGATTGAAACAACCTGAGTCTTCAGACTGTCTAACATCTTACTAAATAGGTTGAAAGACTGGATCTTATACTCATTCTTAGGATTCTTTTGAGCATAGCCCTGCAGACCGATACCCTGACGCATGTAATCCATTGCAGCTAAATGCTCCTTCCATAGAGCATCGATGCACTGAAGCATGATTTGCTTTTCAAGCTGCTTCTGGTTTTCCTTACCAATAGCTTCACACTTCTTAGCGTACATTGCATGTCCAAGCTCGATGATCTTGTTGCGAAGATCGGTCTCTACAAGCTTGTCATCGGCCTTTAACCACTCTGCTACTGGAGCATCAATGAAGAACTCTGATGCAAGACGCTTCTGAAGATCTTCAACATTCCAGCTCTCACGTAGAGAATTTGGCTGTACATACTCTGAGATTACGTTATCTAAAACGTCCTCGAAGATTGCATGAATGGTCTCCGAAATATCCTGACCATCTAATAAAGCATTACGCTCTTCGTAAATAACCTTACGCTGCTCGTTTGCAACATCATCATACTCAAGAAGATTCTTACGAATATCAAAGTTACGTGTTTCAACTTTACGCTGTGCTGATTCGATAGCTCTTGTGATGAACTTGTGCTCTAATGGCTGACCATCGGTCATACCCATTCTCTTCATGAAGGCCTTCAGTTTCTCTGAACCAAAAAGCTTCATCAGATTGTCATCCATTGACAGGTAGAAACGTGATGAACCAGGATCACCCTGACGACCAGCACGACCGCGTAACTGATTATCAATACGACGTGATTCATGACGCTCTGAACCGATGATGTGTAAACCACCGGCCTTTAATACAGCATCATGAGACTCTTGCCATTGAGCTTTAACCTTTTCAATCTGCTCTGGAGTTGCATCAGGACCTAAAGCATCGATATCTGCCTTCAGGTTACCACCTAGAATAATATCGGTACCACGACCTGCCATGTTAGTAGCGATGGTTACAGTACCTGGACGACCTGCCTGAGCTACAATGTAAGCTTCCTTCTCATGGAACTTAGCATTCAATACCTGGTGCTTGACACCAAGCTTGGTTAATAAATCTGATAACTTCTCAGAGTTCTCGATTGAAATGGTACCAACAAGAACAGGACGGCCTTCTGCTACAGTCTTCTTTACATCCTCAACAATAGCATTGTACTTGTCTGACTCTGATAAGTAGATTAAGTCAGGCATGTCTTTTCTAACCATTGGACGGTTGGTTGGAAGAACTACAGTCTGCAAACCGTAGATCTGCTGGAACTCGTATGCTTCAGTATCAGCAGTACCGGTCATACCGGCTAGCTTGTTGTACATACGGAAGTAATTCTGGAAGGTAATAGATGCAAGTGTCTGGTTCTCTGCATGAACTTCAACACCTTCTTTTGCTTCAACAGCCTGATGTAAACCATCTGACCAGCGACGACCTTCCATTTTACGGCCTGTGTGCTCATCAATAATCAGCACCTGACCGTTTTCAACAACGTAATCAACATCGCGCTTGAATAAAGTGTTAGCTCTTAAAGCTGCCATTACGTGGTGTAATAAGGTAATGTTCTGTGAAGAGAATAACTTATCACCTTCTTTTAACAGACCTGCTTTAACTAAAGCATTCTCAATCTTAATCTGGCCACGCTCTGTCAGGTAAGCCTGCTTAATCTTAAGATCTAAGGTGTAGTCACCCTCTCCTGTATAGTTGTCAGTATCTTCTTTTTCCTGGAAGATTAATCCAGGGATCAGCTTGTCTACAGCCTGATATAACTTAGCACTGTTATCTGCAGCACCAGAAATAATTAAAGGAGTTCTTGCCTCATCGATTAAAACTGAGTCAACCTCATCAACTAAGGCATAGTTAAGTTCGCGCTGAACTTTCTGATCTTTTGAATAAGCCATGTTATCGCGTAGATAATCAAAGCCAAATTCATTATTAGTACCATAAGTAACATCACATGCATATGCCTGACGTTTTTCTTCAGGGCTCATGCCAGGAACGTTAACACCTACAGTCATACCTAAGAAGGTGTAGAAAGGACGTGACCAGTCACTATCACGACGTGCTAAGTAGTCATTTACGGTAACAACATGAACGCCCTTACCTGTAAGAGCATTTAAGTAACAAGGTAATAGAGCGGTTAAAGTTTTTCCTTCACCAGTTTTCATTTCAGCGATACGGTTTGCATTTAAAACCATACCACCCATTAGCTGTACGTCAAAAGGACGTAAGCCTAAAGATCTTTTAGCAGCTTCTCTTGCTACAGCAAAAGCTTCCGGTAATAAGTTATCTAGAGTCTCACCTGCAGCCAGGCGCTCTTTAAACTTTTTAGTCTGCTCTAAAAAGTCTTCATTTTTTAAAGCCTGATACTGTGGTTCTAATGCGTTAATTGTTTTTACAATCATTGATAACTTACGAACGGTTCTTTGATTGCTACTACCAATAATTTTGGTAACGATGGATGTGACAAACATGGTTAATAATTCTTAATATAATTGATCAATTTAAAAATAAGTATTCTTGATTATACCTTTATATAAGGTGATAAAACACTTCTATATACTAAAATGGGGATTTTACTGTATTTTTTCAACAATATTTGTAATTTAATCAAAAATTATCAGATACAGATCAAGTATTTCGGAAAAGGCTAGAAATAATAATTGCAGTAAAATGAATAGGTTAATACCACTTATGTGTTTGATTGTGATTGGATTATGAAGAAGAAAATGAAACTATGAATTGGAGCGGGAAACGAGGTTCGAACTCGCGACCCTAACCATGGCAAGGTTATGCTCTACCAACTGAGCTATTCCCGCATCCGATGAGTGACATTATAGATTCATTTTTGTATATGTCAAGAAAAAGATCATATTTTTTTTCTGTTTATTATTCTCGTGAATCTATCTTATTCTTTATTACTAAAATCAAATGTTTACAATCCACCTGAAGATTTATAAACTAGACAAAAGTTACTTTTGATTATCATTAAATAAAAACTCTTTAATTCAACAAGTCGGAGAAATTATGTCTTTTACTACTTTTTTATTAAAGACAGTTGAAACACTGACTCCTTTTACAACTCTATCTTCGCTCTCAGCTAAACTTACTGATGTGCCAATGGGTAGATTTACTCAATTTTTAATTCGTAACTTTATTAAAAGTTTCAATATCAACCTTGATGAAATTGCAAACCAGGATCTTGGTGCATACAAAACATTCAATGAATTTTTTATACGTCAGCTAAAGGAAAACGCTCGCCCTCTTGAAAAAGAGTGTATTGCAGTTTCTCCCGTTGATGGCACTATAGGCCAGGCAGGTACCATTACCAGTGGCAGACTTATTCAGGCAAAAGGTCTTGATTACTCATTAAAAGCGTTAGTTGGAGGCGATGAACAGGATTCAAAGCAGTTTGAAAACGGTCGCTATGCATGTATTTACCTATCGCCTGCTAACTACCACAGAATTCATATGCCTATCGATGGAACATTAAAAAAAGCTATCCATGTTCCTGGAAAACTTTTCCCTGTAGGTTCAAAGAATATTTCCTACATGCCTGACTTATATACCGCAAACGAGAGAATGGTTTGCTTCTTTGAGACTAAAATCGGCACTGTCTGCGTAATTATGGTTGGCGCAGCACTTGTAGGAAGTATCCATACCTCCTGGGGCGGCACTGTAGACAGACGTAAGGGGCTTGATATTCAGACCTTTGAAGGGCAGAACATCCGTTATAGCAAAGGTGATGAGATCGGTTACTTTAAGTATGGCAGTACTGTAATTACTCTATGGCCAGACGGTGTAGGTGAAATTCCATCTGACTATGAAACTAACCTTCCTGTAAAAATGGGTCGTTCAATGATTGTATAACTATCATTAATATAGTTAGCAGAAAACGCCTTATAATTTTTCTGGTTATAAGGCTTTTTTTGATTTATAACTTTTACAAAACCAATTAGTTTTCCTCTATAAATTCTTTCATATTATCTTCAACATAATCCTTATAAGCCCATGTGATATAAGAGCTTTTATGCAAAATTAGCACTAATTTGGTAAAAAATGTGATGAGTACAAAATATAAGATAAATGTCTAGTATATTAGATTTTATTTTTACTTATATTTCATATAGTTACTAAATTCTGACATTTAAATTTGAGAATTTTTTTCTTTTTTTAGTTATAATCACGATGTTTTTATGCTTGCTAACTGTAGGAATTGTCTTCCTGGACAAAATTCACTACAGTATTTAGGAGATTCACGTGGAAAAATATCAAGCTGATGTTGCGATCGTGGGTGCTGGTGGTACTGGTCTTCGTGCAGCTATTGCTGTAGCACAGGCAGACCCAAAACTACGTGTTGCACTCATTTCCAAAGTTTACCCAATGCGTTCTCACACTGTTGCTGCTGAAGGTGGTGCTGCAGGTGTAGTTCGTGATGACGATTCATATCAAAAGCATTTTGAAGATACAGTAGCTGGCGGTGATTGGCTATGTGAGCAGGATGTTGTTGAGAAGTTTGTTCACCAAGCTCCAGAAGAGCTTTATCAGTTAGAGCACTGGGGTTGCCCTTGGAGCCGTAAGCCAAATGGTGACGTTAACGTTCGCCGTTTCGGTGGTATGAAAGTACCTCGTACTTGGTTCGCTGCTGATAAGTCTGGTTTCCACATGTTACACACCTTGTACCAGACTTCAGTTCAGTTCCCTTCAATTCAGCGCTTCGACGAGCATTTCGTATTAGATCTTCTAGTTGAAGATGGCGAGTGCCGCGGTGTTGTATGCTACGACTTACAGAACGGTGTATTCCGTCAGATCAACGCTAAGACAGTATTCTTAGCAACTGGTGGTGCAGGTCGTTGCTATTTATTCAATACCAATGGTGGTATCGTTACCGGTGATGGTATGGCATTAGCATATCGTCATGGCGTTCCACTACGTGATATGGAATTCGTTCAGTACCACCCAACAGGTCTATTAGGCTGCGGCCTTCTAATGACCGAAGGTTGTCGTGGTGAAGGTGGTGTTCTATACAATAAGGACGGCTACCGCTACTTACAGGACTACGGTCTAGGCCCTGAGACTCCAGTTGGTTCTCCAAAGAACAAGTACATGGAATTAGGTCCACGTGATCGTCTATCACAGGCTTTCTGGAACGAGTCAAAGAAAGGCCGTACCTTTAAGTACCCACTAGGTGAAGCAGTTCACTTAGACTTAACTCACTTAGGTGAAAAATACCTACATGAGCGTTTACCATTAATTTGCGAACTTGCAATGACCTATTCAGGTGTTGATCCTGTTAAGGCTCCTGTTCCAGTACGTCCAGTTGTTCACTACACCATGGGTGGTATTGAGACTGATGGTAACACCGCAACTCGTATGCCAGGTCTATATGCTGGTGGTGAGTGCGCATCTGTTGGTATTCACGGTGCAAACCGTCTAGGTTCTAACTCACTAGTTGAGACCATCGTATTCGGTAAGATCGGTGGTGACGCTATGGCTGAGTATGCACACAACCACAAAGATTTCGATTCAGCTGAGTTAACACGTCAGGCTGAGGCAGCTGAGAAGCGCGCTCTAGACCTATTCGATGTTAAGGGCACTGAGTCAATGTCTAAGATCCGTAACGAGATGGGTCAGTCAATGGAAGAAGGCGTTGGTATCTATCGTGAAGAAGAGTCAATGCAGAAGACCATCGATACCTTAAAGGGCTTACAGAAGCGCATCGTAAATGTTGGTCTAACAGATCGCGGTCGTGTATTCAATACTGAATGGATGAACTTAATCGAGTTAGGTTACACCTTAGATGTTGCTCAATGTATGGTTCATTCAGCAATCAATCGTAAAGAGTCGCGTGGTTCACATCAGCGTCTTGATGGCCCTAACGGCGCATACAAGCAGCGTGATGATGAGAACTTCTTAAAGCACTCATTAGCATTCAAACTAGAAGGTGCTGATGAGCCAAGAATCGAGCTAAGCGATGTTAAGATCACAACCTTCCAGCCTGCTAAGCGTGTATACGGTGCTGAAGCAGAAGCTGCTGAAGCTGCAAAAAAGGCAAAGGAGGCTAAATAATGGAAGCTACTACAAAAACAATGAAAGTTACTGTTCTACGCTACCGTCCTGAACAGGATGAGAAGCCATGGGAGCAGACTTTTGATGTACCATATCACCGTGATACTTCAGTTCTTGAAGCATTGTTCTACATCAAGGACAACTTCGAGCCTAGCTTATCATTCCGTTGGTCATGTCGTATGGCTGTTTGCGGTTCATGCGGTATGATGGTTAATGGCGTACCTCACTTAGCATGTAAGACTTTCTTACGTGAGTACGAAGGCAAGTCATTAAAGATTGAGCCATTAGCAAACTTCCCTATCGAGCGTGATCTTGTTGTAGATCTATCAGACTTAATTGAGAAGATTGAGCGTATTAAGCCATACATCATTCCTGATGCTAAGAATGCTAATATGCCACTTAACAAGAACTTTAAGCAGACTCCTATGCAAATGGAAGCCTACTTACAGTTTGCTCAGTGCATCAACTGTGGTTGCTGCTATGCAGCTTGCCCACAGTACAAGCTAAATCCTAAGTTCATCGGCCCTGCAGCTCTAACATTGTTATACCGTTACAATGTAGATAACCGTGATGCTGGTGCTAAGCTACGTGCTCCTTTCCTAAACTCAGAGGAAGGTGCTTGGAGCTGTACTTTCGTTGGCTACTGCTCAGAAGTATGTCCAAAACAAGTAGATCCATCTTCAGCTATTCAGTTAGGTAAGAAGATGAGTGCTACTGATTACGTATTCAACATGATCAAACCGGAGCACTAAAAATGAGCGAAGTTAAGTCATTTCGTAAGCCATATAACCCACCAGTAAAGAAAATGTCCTGGTGGTTAGAGAACCCATTCTTTGTTTTATACATGGTTCGTGAAGGCACCGCTGTATTCGCATTATTTGCAGTACTTGAGATCCTATTAGGTATCTTCTGTTTAGCATTATGCGATGTTACCCCAGCAGTTAGCCTAAAGGGTATCGCTCCATATGTATGGTATCTACAGAGCTTTTTAGCTAACCCAGTAGTTATCGCATTGAATGTGCTAGTTCTATTAACTCAGCTATTCCACGCAGTAACCTGGTTCGCTTTAATGCCAAAGGCTGTTCGTGTTTTTATGAACAAAAACTCAACCGAGCTATTACCAGATTATGTAACTAAGATTGCCCTATACCTAGGTCTAATCGGCGCTACTGTTGTTGTATTAGCTGCAGCATATTTAACCAAATAAGGAGAATTACAAATGCGTCAATTTCTTCCAACTCGTTCAGACGAGCCAATGTATTGGTTAATGTTTGGTGCTGGTGGTATGGTTGCATCTATGGTATTACCTGCAATCATGGTTGTTTTAATTGCAGCAGGTTTAACAGCTGATGATTTACAGCACGGCTTCTTAAACCTAGGTCAGGTTTATGCAATTTTCAGCAACTGGTTCCTAAGCCTATGTGTATTTGGTGTTGTATTCTTATTAGCTTTCTATGCTTTACACAGAATGCACCACTCAAGCCATGACTTTGGTATCCACAGCAAACTAACATGGTACATTGCTTATGGTAGCGCAGCTGCTGTTTCATTTATTTCACTAGGTTTACAACTTTTAATGTACGTTAAGTTCTTTTAATTAAAAGAAAATTTAGTTTAATAAATCTAGAAAATCGAGCTTAAAAGAGCTCGATTTTTTTTTGAACTTAATAACAAAAATATAACTATTATTTTGCTTTAATTCTGTTATAATTTGCGTGAATTTTTTAATACATTCTTTAACTTTTACTCCTTATGGACACCCAACAATATGAAAAAGACAAAAATGGTTTGCACTATCGGTCCTAAGTCCGAGAAGCGCGAAATTATGGAAACTTTACTTTCATCAGGCATGAACGTAATGAGATTAAACTTCTCTCATGGTGACTTTGAAGAGCATGGTGGTCGTATCACCAACATCAACGCTATCATGGAAGAGACTGGTAAAGTTTTTGCTGTTCTTTTAGATACTAAAGGTCCTGAAATCAGAACTTGCGATTTAGAGAACGGTGAAGACGTATCTCTAAGCTCAGGCGACAAGATCACTCTTACTGCTGATGCTAAATTCGTTGGTAACAAGACCAAAGTTGGTGTTACCTACCCTGATCTAGCTAAGGACCTAAAAGTAGGTTCAACAGTTTTATTAGACGACGGCTTAATCGGCTTAAAGGTTACAGCTATCGAAGGTTCAGACGTTGTTTGTGAAGTACAGAACAACGGTGAGCTAGGTGAGCACAAGGGTGTTAACTTACCATGCACTCACATCTCAATGCCATTCTTATCAGAGAAGGATAAGGGCGACCTATTATTCGCTATCAAGCGCGACGTAGATTTCATTGCAGCTTCATTCACTCGTACTAAGGAAGACGTTTTAGATATTCGTAACTTCCTAGACGCTAACGGCGGTAACGAGATCAAGATCATTTGTAAGATCGAGAACCAGGAAGGTTTAGACAACTTTGAAGACATCCTAGCAACAGCTGATGGTATCATGGTTGCTCGTGGTGATATGGGTGTTGAAATCCCAGCTCAGGAAGTTATCTTCGCTCAGAAGCACATCATCCAGCGTTGTAACGCAGTTGGTAAGCCAGTAATCACTGCTACTCAGATGTTAGATTCTATGATCAAGAATCCACGTCCTACCCGTGCAGAAGCTGGTGACGTAACCAACGCTATCTTAGACGGTACTGATGCAGTTATGTTATCAGGTGAGTCAGCTAAGGGTAAGTACCCACGTGAGGCTGTTCGCACAATGAACACCATCTGTGAGCGTACTGATAGCTACTGTGAAGCAAACCACGGTGAAGTATTCCGCAAGACTGTAGTAGCTTCAAATGTAACTGATTCAGCTTCCTTTGCTGCAGTAGAAGCTTCATTCAGCTTAAAGGCTCCTGTTATCGTTGTTGCTACTGAGCACGGTAACTCAGCTCGCGCAATCCGTAAGTTCAACCCAGAAGCAGTTATCCTAGCTTTAACACCTAACGTTAAGGCAGCTCGTCAGCTTTGCTTAACTCGTGGCGTAATTCCTAAGATCGTTCCACGTATCAACTCAACTGATGAATTCTTCCAGTTAGGTAAGAAACTAGCTGTTGAACTAGGCTTAGCTAAGTCTGGCGATCATATCGTAATGGTAAACGGTGCTTTAGTTCCATCAGGTATCACCAACACCATGTCAGTACAGACTATCTAATTTATTAGAAGTTAACTGAAAGAAGGCCTTAAAGAATTTTCTTTAAGGCCTTTTAGTTTTCTTGAGACAAAAAAACCACTCTTTCGAGTGGTCTGTGTTTTTTTTACAAAACTAGTAATCAGGTGTATTTAAAATCTGCTGATTTGTTTTGTCCTTAACATCTTGAGGGATCTGATCCCAAGCCTGTTTGATAGGTAAAATCAAATTGATAACCTCATCAATAAGACCTACATCTAAAGATACAGATGCCTTATCAAGCTGAGACTTCATATAATCATATAAAGCATACATTCTCTGGCCTAATTCTGGATTGTTTTTAATATCAAGTGCAGTTTGTAAACCGTTAATAATACCAATGGCCTTGTTTAATCTGTTAGCTTTGTACTCAAAGTCATTTCTTAAAATAGCGCCTTTTGCCTGGCTTAGTCTTTCGATTAGACCTTCATACATCATCTGAATGACTCTATGAGGATCAGCTACCGATAATTCAGCCTCTAAATTTGTGCGCTTATATGCTTTTAAATTACGCCCGTACATTTGATCTCCTGCAACCAAAAATACATATTTTTCATATTTATATTATCGTTTAAATATCGGTATTTTTTAACAGTTTTTATAATTATTTATGATCAGACTGCTGTTAAAGAAAAAAAGCTCCTCCATAATAAATATAGAGGAGCTCAAAGGGCGATAAATCAATTTGTTAATTAAGCGTTCTCATCAAAGAACAGGCCCTTGGCGTATTTCTCTTTACTCTCTACTGCAGACTTATTGTTCTCCTGAAACTCTTTCAGTCTCTTTGATAATTCCAGAAAATCTTCAGATGGGATCTGACGAACAAGCTTTTCAGTATTTAAATCTGTAACCTTAATGATGGTATCTTCAGTATCATCATCAAAACTAAAGGCCAAACCGATATTCTGACGATTCAAATCATTCATGAGCTCTTTAGCTAGCTTCTCATTACGCTCCTGCACAGCCTGAGAAACTTTCTTTTCCTCCTGCTTTGCATTAGCTGATGCCTTGTCACCTTCTTCTGTTGCGTCAGGCTTTTCAAGCACATTTGTTCTCTTTACCTCATCATCCTCTTTGATTGATGAAGCCTGATTATTGTTCTTTGCGCCTATCGAGGAATACACCTGCTTGGCTAGAGACGAACTTGCAATTTTAATATCGGTCATAGCATTGCCCTCCAGTCTTTACAGAAGATTATATTTTTTATTCTGTAAGAAGATTATTCTTCAACTTGTATTTTATATCGGCCTGAATTTTTATAACTTTAGAAAAAAAATTAATATATTTTACAACTGTAGCTAACTTATTTAATTATCAAGGATTAATATTAATAAAGTTTGACAATGCAGACATTTTTTCACATAAAAAAAGGATATAGAAGAGAAAACTCTCTCCTATATCCTTTCTTAATTATTTTGAAAAATACTAAGCTAGTAATCTTGCAGCATCAAAGCCGTTCATATTAGCCTGAACAGAGCCAGT
This sequence comes from Aeromonadales bacterium, assembly GCA_012519775.1. Lineage (GTDB taxonomy): Bacteria > Pseudomonadota > Gammaproteobacteria > Enterobacterales > Succinivibrionaceae > Succinivibrio. Next base: position 11,271 of record JAAYPN010000109.1, read on the forward strand.
GCTCTTTGAAAGTAATGCAGCAATATCTACCACTACGCTCTTTGCATTTGATGCATCGACAGTGATATCACTCTTTTGAGCTGTTGCATCTACATTAGTCTGTAAATTAACAACTGTAGATGCTCCAGTGTTTACCTGAGCATTTACAGTTTTTGCCTCAGGACGTGCCGCAGCTGATTGAGTATTTACAACGTTTGAAGTGTTGCCAACATTATTTAAAGTAATCATTTTCTCTTCCTCTTAATATTATTATATGTAGTTAAATAGAGACTGCTTTGATAACATGCTATATGTCTGTCTAGAAATCTCTAACTGATTCTTTGCCTGAGCTAATGCAGATGTATTCTCAAAGGTATCAACCTCAGATACTTTTGCTCTTGACTCAGTCTTGATATCTGATAATGAAGTATTTGATGAAATTACATTATCAATAACATTCTGTCTTGCACCTACCTTACCTCTGTAGCTGTCATAATGATCCATTGCTAAAAGAACATCTTTTTGAGATTCCGCAATAATTGCGCTTTTATCAGCAGATGAAATATTCTCATCCTTAATCTTTGCTACAGTATCAGTAAGAATATTTAAAATGTTGTCTGTCTTTGGTGCCTCAAGTTCAATATTAATGGTACCGGTGTAATTTGAATCTGGTAAAACAAATTCCATTCCCTTATAGGTAATAGTTGAATTGTTTTTATCCATCTCACCAGTGCCAATTTCATTACCTGCAGGATCTTTAATGGAGAATGTACCATCTGCTGCCACATCAAGTGTCAAATTGTTAACAGCACTTACAGCTGATGAATAATATTGAGTATATAAATCTCCAAAGTCACCATAATTGCTGATTAAGCTTGTGGTAATTGCTGGTGTTGCAGTTACATTCATGGAATTTGCAGTCTTGCAGTTTTCAAAAATGTTTAAACCAGAATCTGACACCTGAACAGTTACATTAGGTGATACAAGAACTGATCTGGTTGAGCCGTCAGCCTGACATGAATAATGACCGTCTGATGTTAACGAATAAGTTGGAACATCACTTCTTGCTCCCGAGAAGATATACTCACCATCAGTGTTCTTGGTATTCATTAAGTCAAAAAGCTGATCTCTTGTCTGCAGAATATCCTCAGCTAAAGCGTTTAAGTTGTTCTGATCATTAGTTCCGTCAACGCACTGCTGCAATCTGGTGTTAATGCTGCTTAATGCATCCCACATTGACTTTAAAGCGGTTTCCTCTTCTGCTAAGGTATTTGCTGCAATACCGCCGTCTTTTGAGTATTGAGTAAAAGCAGCAATTGCACCTGTATACTTTACATAGTTTGCCATGCCAGAAGGATCATCGCCTGCTGTCTGGAATTTTTTGCCATCATAAGCTCTTCTTTGTAGGATATCTAATTTTGAATTAGAGTCCTGGATGTATGACAAACCATTTTTATATTGCATATTTGTTGAAATTCTCATGGTTTATCCTCCATTAGATAGCGCTAATCAGTGAATTGAAAATTGTCTGTGAAGCTTCGATGATCTTTGAACAAGCCTGATATGTCTGCTGATATCTTAATAGGTTTGTTGCTTCTTCATCTAGGTTAACACCTGCACTTGACTCATATAATGATATTGTTGAGTCTAATTTAGCTTTAGCTGCTGTAGCCTCTGTAGTAGCAGTGCTAACTTTAGTACCTAAAGAACCTAGCATATCACCATAACCTTCATTGAAGGTTGTGCATCTGCCAGCCTCTGAGGTACGTACAATGTTCTTGCCTCTAATAGCAATCAGTGCATTACCATTGTTGTTGTCAGCCTGACCGCCTGAGTTAATGTTAATATAGAATTTATCATTCTCTTTTACAGTACCACTTACGTTTACATCATAACCTGGGTAACCAGTACCTCTGTCAAATGCAGTGGTATATGTATCTGTTGCAGCATCATAAGTCAGCGCATTAGCAAATACGTTATTACCGTTGCAGCTAGCTGGAGCTCTACCTAAAAGATTATTTGCACTGTCATAGATGCAATAATTGCCGTCTGCATCAGTGATAATCTGTGTTGGAGCACCTGTATTGAACTCTGGTTTTAGTGTAGTTGCATTTACAGATACACCATAGTCGGCGCCTGTATTTGTACAACTTGATAATGAGATAACTGCATTACCATAGTTGTTGCTACCAGTATCTGTTCTTACAGCTGAAGCAAAAGCAAAATCCTCTGGCTTTGATATATTAGATTTAACATTTGAACCAATCAGCATGGTTGGCTGAACATAGAAAGAAGTTTTATCAGCCTCTAACTGAGCAATAGTCTTGTTAAAACTTAATTCAATACCGTAATCCTTTAAATGGATTGAAGATACTCCACCTGCGGTTGTAATGTCAGCAGCATCGATTGATGCTGTGATTTCTTCAAGTTGCTCACCTTCATTTACCTTGTAAACATGCAATGCACCATCTGCAAATGATACCTGGAAGTCATTACCTAAAACTTTGGTACCTTCGTTTTCAACAAAATGACAGCGCATACTGTTGTTGTTATCTGTTGATACAGCATAGGTGTCAGCGATAGTCAGAATATTGTCACCGGCTTTATCCTCTAGAGTAAAACCAGCTTTATTCTGAACATTCAATGCATCTGCTAATGCTACAGTCATCTTACCAACGTCACGCATTGCATTTCTGATATCAGTTGTAGACTCTAGATAACCGCCTAATGCGCCACCAATACTCTTATTCTGCAACTTCAGTGAAGTCTTATCAACATGTCCACCTGATACAGACTGATAACTAACAGTGATTTCTTTTTTGGTTACGTCAAACTGTGACTGGCCATCGTTAAACTGTGCATATGAATCACCGTTACATAATAAAATGCCGTTATCCATATACACGTTGTATGTATAATCATTTTCAATCTGAACATTTAAGCCAACATGCTCTGCTAATTCACCAACTAGGCGATCGCGCTCATCTAACATCTGCATGTAGATTTCATTGTTGGTTACTTCGTTTGATAATCTTAAGCTTCTGATCTTGCCGTTAAATTCTGCAATAGACTTGGTAAGTTCGTTTACAGAATTTACCTCATCAGTAATTTTCTGATTTACTGAATTTAAAGAATCAACCATTGATTCATTAGCTGTAGTAATTCTTGAAACCAAATTCTCTAACTGACCTTTAGCCTCTGATCTTGAAGCTGCTGAGGTAGGTGAACTTACGGCAGTTGATAACTTGTCTAAGAAACTTGTTACAGCTGTATCAAGAGACGTTGTTTCGTCAGATAAAATGGTATCTGCGTTGTCAAGGCCGTCAGCGATAGCAAGAGAATGCTGGAAGGTACCAGTCTCTGTGAACATCTGACGCTGAACATACTGATCATAAAGACGACGGGTAACAGTACTACCTACGCCCCAGTTTACACATGAGGTGTATGTAACGGTTTCCTTGCGAATATAACCCTCAGTATTGGTGTTATTGATGTTATTTGAAGTAGTATTCAATAACTTCTGAGAATTTAGGATACCATGTTTTCCGGTGATTAGTAAGTCAACACTCATCGTTCTGTCCTTTATGGCAATTTTTTGCCTTTTTGCTATATATATTTATATATGCTATTTGTATGCCATAAATGCAATTTTGCGTGAAATTTTTTTCAGCTTGTCTGCATATTCAGGGTCGGTAGCGTATCCAGCTCTTTGAATTTCCTCAAAATATTCGTCCGGAGAGTAGCTCTTATCAACCGCATTCTGATAGCGAGGATTCTCCTTAATAAACTTAATGTAATCCTGCATACTCTCTAAAACGTCAGAATATTTTCTAAAACTGCTCTGTTCGTTGACGAATTTTCCATTTTCAAATTCTGGAGATGTCAATTTTTCGCTTTGTCCTGTCCAATCCTTGCTTGCCTTAATACCATAGTAGTTATTACCACTAGATACATGCTGTCCCCAGCCTGTTTCCAGAGCAGCCTGTGCAACAAGAACCAGTGGATTGAATCCTGCGCCTTCAACAGCCTTTAGTGCATATGGCATCATCTTCTCCACAAACTGCTCATGAGATTCAAAGTTCTTCATGGTAGATGGATCTGGAAGACCTTCATAAAGCTTCGACAGACGTCTGATGCTTGATGCTGCATCAACTTTTGCACCAGAGTAATTAGATATTCTGTGGCTGATGTTTGAGCCTTTAACATAGGAGCTTCCAGAGCCAATGGTCATCTTATCAAGCTCTTTCATCACCTCTTTACCCTCATCACCTAATGACTTTGCAAACTGCTTGGTTAGAAGGTAGGTAATGGAGTTTTTGTTCATACCGCCTTTTGATGTCATAGTGGCTACGTTCTGCTGAGATAACATATCCTCAAAAAAGCCTGAGTATTTTGAATGTAATGGAGAATCTGGGTTTATAGTTTCATTAGACTTACGCATCTCATCTACCCAGAACTGATTGAGGATAGACTGAAACTGCTCAGCAGCTGCTTTTAATGCTAAAGCCTGCTGCTTTTTATCACCACGGCCTAACTCTTTTAATTTATTCAGGTTACGGTGATCGCCTACAAGCCCCATTTCCAGGGTTGAGTCGGCGTTTAAAATTGAATTATCACTCATAAAGTAACCTCAAAAAAATCATGTCGTCTAAATTTTGACTAAATCAGCTTGAGTACAATCATGCAATGTGCGTGCCATGTGTTAACTTACGAAAATATAAGGTTTTTTCAGAAAGTTTTTAAGCTTTTAGACCTAAATTTAGAATTGAGCAAAAAATAAAGTTTATTTTATAAATTTACTTTTTTTTGACACTTTTTTAAATTTATTTTTTACGCAAAAAAATCACTTATTTTTGCACTAAGAAGGTATAAATATGGGATTTTACTAAATAATTTTCTGCTATAAAAGTTAACCAAGATCACAATTAATCTTAATAGTTAAAATAAAAAGGTCAAAATTTTGTCGAAAACTAATACATGATGTATGATTATCGTTAGATTTTTTTTTGAAAAATAAAACGACAAATTAATAACGGTGAGATTATGAAATTTTCAGGAAATTTGCTGATTCTTGAGAAAGACGGACAGAAGCGCCACTCCTTAGAAACCATCTTCGGTTTTCTTGGCTTAGTATGCCAAAGCGGTGAGGTTACAGACTGTATATCCTATTTCAATGCCGAACAGTCAAATGTTGATTACTGTGTACTAGGTAGCATTGATGAAAAATCCTACAAAGATTTTCTAGATACCCATAAGGATACAGCTTTCCTTTTGTGCACCGATGAGATTAAAGAAGACTTATCAAAATGCGCTAATTTAATGGGTCAGATCAGCAATGATCCTAATTATGATGAGATCGTATCTTTACTGCATTACTGCCAGTCATTTAGAACCATGCGCAAGTACTCTACAAAGTCAGGTCAGGGGGCTGCTACTCTAATCAAGATGCTTGTAGGTCAGGGTAAGGCAATTACCAATGTAAGACGCCTTATTGAGCAGGTTGCTTCAACTGATGCTTCAGTACTTATTCTTGGTGAGTCAGGTACTGGTAAGGAAGTTGTAGCAAGAGCAATTCATGAGTTGTCAAACCGTAAAAACAAAGCTTTCGTACCAGTAAACTGCGGTGCGATTCCAGCAGAACTTTTAGAGTCTGAACTGTTCGGTCATGAGAAAGGTGCTTTTACAGGTGCTATCAGTGCTCACGAAGGTCGTTTTGAGCTTGCTGAAGGCGGTACAATTTTCCTTGATGAAATCGGTGATATGCCACTGCAGATGCAGGTAAAACTACTGCGAGTTCTACAGGAACGCCAGTTCGAACGTGTAGGCTCAAACAAACCTATTAAAGCTGATGTAAGAGTTATAGCAGCAACTCATCAGCATCTTGAGAAGATGGTTGAAGAAAAGACCTTCCGTCAGGATTTATTCTACAGATTAAATGTGTTCCCAATCGATACTCCTCCATTAAGAGAAAGAGCAGATGATATTCCTCTGTTAGTTCAGGAACTTGTAAACCGCCATGGTAAAGAACAGGGTGCTTCTATCAGATTCACTCAAAGAGCAATGCTTGAACTTATGTCATGCCAGTGGCCTGGAAACGTACGCGAACTGTCAAATCTTGTGGAAAGGCTTCTGATTCTGCATCCTAACGAGGTTGTAGATGTAAATGATCTTCCTATCACCTATCGTGGCGGCAAACTTGAAGATGATCCTTTTGCAGAGCGTATGGCTCTACTTGATAACTTCACAGTTCCACTGCCAGGAGATGAAGTTCAGGAAGATTTTGATGTTGATGAAGCCGACATTAAGCCAATTGAATTACCTCATCTACCTGTAATTGAAGGTGAGAATGATATGGCTCAGGCTTTCATGCCATCACTATCCCCTGAGGGTATTAACCTTAAGGACATGGTATCAAATATTGAAATTACCATGATTAAGCAGGCGTTAACTCAAAGTAACGGCGTTGTAGCAAAAGCTTCTGAAATATTAGGACTACGTCGCACAACTTTAGTTGAAAAAATGAAAAAATATAACATAGTAGCCTCAAACTAAGGTCTAGAACAATGAACATTAAAGAAACAATAGCAGAATACTTAAAAGGTAAAACCGTTTTAGTAACAGGTGGAACTGGTTCATTTGGTAATAAGTTTATTAAAACAGTTCTTGATAACTACGATGTTAAAAAGATTATTGTTTACTCACGTGATGAGCTAAAACAGTATGAAATGATGCAAAGACTTGAGAAATATTCCTCAAGTATGCGTTATTTCATCGGCGATGTACGTGATGCCACAAGACTCAAAAGAGCAATGAAAGGCGTGGATGTCATTATCCATGCAGCAGCCATTAAGCAGGTCCCTGCCGCTGAGTACAATCCTCAGGAGTGCATTAAGACCAACATCGGCGGTGCTGAGAATATCATTGAGGTTGCCTTAGACTGCAATGTGGATAAGGTAATTGCCCTGTCTACCGATAAAGCTGCTAACCCAATCAACCTATACGGTGCTACAAAGCTCTGCTCTGATAAACTGTTCGTTGCAGCTAATAATCTTGTAGGTGATGGCAGAACCCGTTTTGCTGTTGTACGCTATGGTAATGTTTCAGGCTCACGCGGCAGTGTGGTTCCTTTCTTTAAAAAGCTAAAGGATACCAATGCAGAGTATATTCCTATCACTGATATGAATATGACAAGATTCTGGATCTCTTTAGAGCAGGGGGTAAACTTTGTTTTAGAGTCACTTGTCAGAATGCATGGCGGTGAAACATTTGTTCCTAAGATCCCTTCAATCAAGATTGTTGATCTTGCAACTGCTATCGCACCTGGTATTCCTCAAAAGGAAGTTGGTATTAGACCGGGAGAGAAAATCCACGAGCTTATGTGCCCTCGCGATGACGCAATGCACATCATCGAGTTTGATAAATTCTTTATTATTCGTCCTGTAATTACCTATGTGAATAAGGATAATACCTACCTGACCACCAAAATGGGTGAAAAAGGTGCTCCTGTAGCTCATGATTTTGAGTACAACTCCTTTAACAATCCACACTATTTGAGCATTGACGAAATCAAGCAGTTTTTAGAAAAGGCAAAATAATGATCCCTTACAGCACTCAGACTATTGAACAGGAAGATCTAGATGCTGTAAGAGATGTTCTTACATCAGGCTATCTTACCTGCGGTCCTCTAATTGGAGAATTTGAAGATAACGTAGCCGCTTATGTAGGTGCCGGCTTTGCTGTTGGTGTTAATTCATGCACCAGTGCCCTACATCTTGCTATGATAGCTTTAGGTGTTGGCAGTGGCGATCTTGTTTATGTAAGTGCCATCAGTTTTGTTGCCTCATCAAACTGTGCTCTATACCAGGGTGCAGATGTAGAATTTATAGATGTCGATAAGTATTCAGGTAATCTTGATGTGGATTATCTTGAGAAGATGCTTATCAAAGCAAAAGAGCTAAATCGCCTTCCAAAGGTGGTTGTAGCTGTCCACCTGTCAGGCCGTCCTGTAGATTTAGAACGCATTGCAAAATTAAAAGCTGAATACGGCTTCTACCTGATTGAAGATGCAGCTCATGCCTTAGGTGCCATTTACCATGGTAGCAGAATAGGTAGCTGCAAATATTCAGATATCACTGTTTTAAGTTTTCATCCTGTAAAAATCATTACCACCGCAGAAGGTGGCATGTGTCTTACTAACGATGAGAAGCTTTATAAAACCATGAGAAAATACTCCTCTCACGGTATTGAACACGACAGGTCATGTCTTGAGAATAAGGACATGCCTAATTTCTACTACGAAATGCAAGAATTAGGTTTTAACTATCGTCTGTCTGATATGCAGGCAGCTTTAGGTATCAGTCAGCTAAAGCGTATCGAATCCTTTTTAGAAGCAAGAAGAGAGAACGCTAAAGCCTATGAAGAACTCTTTAAAATGGAGTCTGATATCCATACACCTGTTGCAGATTCTTCAGATTCAATAAGCTCCTGGCATCTGTATCAGATAATTCTGCCTGATAACTGTCGTGATACCATTTACAGGACACTTCGTGAACGTAATATTGGTGTTCAAATTCATTATCTGCCAATTTACGACCACCCTTACTATCAGAAGATCGGTATTTATGAGGAACTGCCTGGTGCTGAATATTTCTTTGCTCATACATTATCAATCCCTTTATATCCAAAATTAAAACGACTTGATCTGCAGCTTGTTGCAGCTTCTATTTCAAGTCTTGTAGATAAGGTTTGTCATGAATAATATTGCTGTAATTCCAGCTCGAGGCGGATCAAAAAGGATCCCTTACAAAAATATTAAGGATTTTTTAGGTAAACCACTTATCTGCTATACCATTCAGGCCGCTTTAGACAGTGGCATTTTCTCAAGCGTCGTCGTATCAACAGATGACGAGGATATTATGATAGTAAGTGAAAAGAGTGGTGCTAGAGTCCCTTTCATGCGTGATAAGAAACTTGCTGACGATTTTACAGGTACCTATGATGTGGTAAAGGATGCCTACTTTAGACTTACCGCTATGGGCGAGCAGATTGACAATGTCTGCTGCATCTACGCTACAGCTCCTCTTTTAACAGGCAATCATTTAAAGAAAGCCTATGACAAATTTGTTACTCAAAATGCAGATTCTCTAATCAGCGTGTGTGAGTTTTCATTCCCGATCCAAAGAGCCTTTATTATCAATGCTCAAGGTAATATAGCTTATCGTGAGCCACAGTATGCAATGACCCGTTCTCAGGATCTTGAGCCTTGCTATCAGGATTGCGGTCAATTCTACTTTTATAAGGATACCTGCTTTACACAGGGTAAATTTGCAAAACAGATTGCTTATCAGATGCCTCGCTATCGTGTTATCGATATCGATACACTTGAGGATTTTGATTATGCAAAAGCTATTTATAAAACAATCGAAGAATTAAAACTTGAGTAAGAATATTGTTGTAGTTCTAAAGGCAGATAAGGATATCGGTACAGGACACCTGATGAGGGTTAAAGGTATCATCCGCCATTTTTCTCAGGACAATTTATATCTGGTATCAGATTCCTTAGCTAAAGAGCTCTATCCTTTGTGCTCTGAGTACAAGAAAATTGTCGTGACTGAAAAAGAGAATTTAGCCTCAGAATGCTTAAAGTTTAAACCTGACCTTGTTTTAGAAGATCACTACTTTTTAGATGAGAACTTTGAAAAGGATATCTACCCTTTCACTAAAGTTGCCATCATAGATGATCTGTGCGAAGTTAAACACCAATGCCATCTCCTGTTTGGTCAAGCACTTTCTCGAAATGCAGAAAGCTACAAAGGTAAAGTACCTGTCGATTGCAGATTGTGCGTTGGTAAATCTGTAAACTACATTAAAGAGTGTTTCTCTCAGATTAAAAAAGTTCCATGCAATGAGAAAAACAGAGTACTGGTAAACTTTGGTGGAGCTGATCCAGTTCATGGCTGCCTTATGTGCGCTAAAGCTATTGTTGAGAGTAAGCTTTATCTTGAATATCACTTTACCTTCATAAGCGGCATGTCTAATCCTGATCATGACAAACTAAAGGAACTCCTCTCCCCTGTAAAAGAAATCACCTTGTATCACCACTGCGAGAATATTACAGATATTTTTGCAAACACCGATCTTGCTATCGGTGCCTGCGGTGGCATGTTCAATGAGCGTGTCATAGCTTCAATTCCAGCTATAAATGCTGAGATTGCTGACAATCAGGCCGGTGTTGGAAATCTAGTGAGAGGTGCAAAAATTGGTCTTGTTTTTAAGGTAAGTGAATTGTCAGATGCCGCAAAATTAAAAGCCGGTCTTGATGAGCTTAGAACTCACTTTGATGAGTACGCTAATAACTGTAAAAACGTCTATGATCCTAACGGGCTTTTAAATGTGGTTACAGCTATAAAAGAACTTTTAGATCAGTGCAACTAACCAATACAATCTTACGTTTTATTAAATCTGAAATGATGTTTAAGAATAGTGTCTAGGCAGGATTTTGTAAAACGGGATGAGTGCAAAAAAGCAAAGGCACTCATCCTTCAATTCACCTTTATGAAAGCTATCATCTTATGGTTTCATTTTGGGGCATGAAACCATTTAACTACATAGCGAGAGCTATAGTATCAAAAAAATATACGCTAAAATGTGACTACTATCACGTTTTTAAATTACTATAAAAGATCTAATTTTTGTAATCGTTTTCATAATATAGCTCTATTTATTATATTTGTGCTAAAAATCAAATTTAACAAGCAAAAATCGCAAAATAGATTCAACATCAATCAGTTAGAGCTCTTCATCACCAACAAGCTGTATAGGTAACTGCCAGTCAATGGCCTTCTTATGGTGTTTAATAAGGTATTCATTTGCCAATGAGAAGTGATGATTACCAAAGAAACCTCGGCTTGCTGACAATGGACTTGGATGTGCACTTTTTAGGATCAGATGTTTTTGAGGATCAATTTTCGCACCCTTTACCTGTGCAGGATTTCCCCACAACATAAATACAAGATTTTCGCATCTGTCATTTAGTGTGGCAATTACATCATCTGTAAACTGCTCCCAGCCCTGGTTCTTGTGGGAATTTGCCTCGCCAGACTCTACTGTAAGCACTGCGTTTAACATTAAAACGCCCTGTCTTGCCCATGGAATTAAATTACCGTGAGATGGAGTTACAAAACCTTCGATATCAGCTGATAGTTCTTTATAGATATTTCTAAGTGATGGAGGTATCGGGGTATTTGTGTGCACAGAAAAAGCAAGTCCCATTGCCTGCCCCGGCTCATGGTATGGATCCTGACCTAAAATCACAACTTTTAATTTATTAAATGGAGTATAGACAAATGCATTGAAGATTTCATCCTTTGGAGGGAACACAGCAACACCAGCTTTTCTGCGCTCATTCTGATAAGCATAAGCGTGTTTGAATGCATCTGTTGTTTTTAAAGGACCGATTATGTCTTTCCAGGTTAACATTGTTACTCCATAATTTCATTAACTGCGCATTTGCATAAGTTTTTAATAAGTCTTTCAATGTATTGTATAATGATAATCAAATATCTGTATACTTAATGTTATTAATATTGAATATTACAATTACATTATACAAATGCTTTTTTCTTTAAGGAGATACTCATGGCATTACGATCATCAAACCCAGCAATCTCTGTTATCAGAAATCAGGCTGGCGCATTCAACTTTGGTGGTGAAGAAGCAGGTGCTACTATTTCAGGTACCACCACAAAATCAATTCTGCTTGTTGCGCTGACTATGCTTGTAGGCTTAGCATCAATGAACTATACCTTACAGTCAATCATGTACGGTAACGGAGTTTCAAATCTTCTATGTTATGGCTCTTTAATTGGCGCTGTTGTAGTTGCTTTTATTACAATCTTTAATCCAAAAGCATCTCCTATTACAGCTCCTCTTTACGCAGTTCTAGAGGGTTGCGCTCTAGGTTCATTATCAGCAGTTTATGAGATTAAATTCCCTGGTATCACTACAACTGCAGTGTTATCTACCTTTGTTGTAGTACTATCAATGCTTTTCTTATGGAAATATAAGATCATCGTTCCTACACAGAAATTCAAAGCAATTATTACTGGCGCAATTACCGGTATTTTCGTTTTATATATCATCAATATGCTAGTAAGTCTGTTTGGCGGTCACTTCCTACCTTCATCTGGTCCTGTATCAATTATTATTTCACTAGTTGTTTGTACAGTAGCAGCTTTCAGCTTAATTCTTGATTTTGACAACATTCAGCAAGGCGTTGAGGCTGGTCTACCAAAAGAGTTTGAATACTATAATGCATTCTCTTTACTAGTAACCATCTGCTGGTTATACATTGAGATCTTAAAGTTACTTTCTAAGAGAGAGTAATCTTAATATTTTGCATAAAGAGTCCTGTGCCTTGCACGGGACTTTTTATTTGTACTCACCTATAAATACACTTTTACGAGTGTGCATTATTTTTCCTTTAAGTCTGTTAGAATATAAAAAAATTTTATCGGTAAGGAAAAACATGAGAGATCTTATTGCTTGCAGAGATGATATCGATCGTATTGATTCACAATTGATAAAGCTACTTGCTCAAAGAATGGATGTAGCAAATGATATCGCTGAATATAAACTAATTCATAACCAGAGTATTACTGATGCAGTTCGTGAACACTCAAAACTTTTAAAACTACGCCAGACTGCTCACGAAAATGGTCTTCCACCATCATATGTATCCGATGTTTTTAAAACGATTATTAAAAACACCTGTGCTCAGGAGCAGCACTACATCGTAGCTAAAGCTAACGGCAGCACCATTGTGCGTGATACCTCAGTTGCATTTTTAGGTACTACAGGAAGTTACTCTCACGTTGCTGCATGCAAATATTTAGAAGGTTTTAAAGGCAAAATCGCTTACCAGGGGTGTGCAAGCTTTTCACAGATTGCAGGTCTTGTTGAAAGTGGCCAGTGCGAGTATGGTGTACTTCCTATTGAAAACTCATCATCAGGTTCAGTCAATGATGTTTTAGACGTTATTCAGACCACTAAAGCATCTATCGTTGGTGAACTGTTTTTGCCTATCGATCATGCTCTTTTAGGCGTTAAGCTTGAAGATCTGAACGATATCACTGATATCTACTCCCATCCACAACCTGTTGCTCAGTGTAACCAGTGGATTAAAGATGTATTCCCTAAAGCTAATATCCACTACACTAAAGCTACATCAGAGGCTATGGAGGTCGTATCTAAGTTAAATGATCCAGCCCATGCAGCTATAGGCTCACATATGGCAGCATCTTTCTATAACCTGATCCCACTTGCTGAAAACATAGCCAACAATATTCATAACTTTACACGCTTTATCGTAATTTCTATGAATCCTATTGTTGTACCTGAGAGTATTGATGCAAAAACATCACTTGCCTTTAGTGTTCAGAAGTACGAACCAGGTTCACTAATTAAAGTGCTATCAGAGATTTCAAAAGCAAATCTGAATTTAACCAAGTTAATCTCACGTCCACGTATCAACGCAAATCAGAATACTTGGGAAGAGATCTTCTTTGCTGATATTGAAGCTAACGCATCATCATCAGTTGTTCAGGATATTCTTGAGAATATCAAGCCATACACCAACCTGCTAAAGGTTCTAGGCTGTTACCCTAATTCTGAACAGAAAGAATAAAAAGATTTAGTAAGCATAGAAAATCTTGCTTCAGCAATGGAGCAAGATTTTTTTTACTTAAAATTTTGTTTTTTATTTACAAACTAGAGTTAAACTTGTATAAACAAAAACGGTGAATTAAGCTATATTACTGATTATAAAGTGATTATTGATAAAATCTGGTAGGAATTTCAGGCATAAAAAAAGACCACTTAAGGTCTTAATCAAGTGGTGCGGGAGAAGAGACTCGAACTCTTACACCATAGGCGCCAGAACCTAAATCTGGTGCGTCTACCAATTTCGCCACTCCCGC
>JAAYPN010000110.1 GCA_012519775.1 Aeromonadales bacterium
TAATCTGAGACTTTATATAGCTAAAAAATTGAGCATTAGCCCATTTTTAATGTAAAATAGCAAAATTAAATTTTGAAAATCATATAGAGGAATATTTTGATGAGTGCACTAGTTCTAGGTCACAAGAATCCTGATACAGACTCAATTGTAACAGCTATTTCTTATGCTCACGTTTTAAATGGTCGCGGTATTGCAGCTACAGCTGCAGCTCAAGGTGAAGTAGCGCCAGAGACTGAATTTGTATTAAATAAGTTTAATCTGCAGGCTCCTGCTGTTGTTTCAGAGGTAGCTGACAAAGAAGTTTACTTAGTTGATTTCTCTGATCTCGCTCAGGCACCTGCTGATTTATTAAAGGCAAAAATTCAGGGTATCGTTGATCACCACAAGCTAGGTGATGTAACTACCGATACTCCTCTTGAGTGCTGGATCCAGCCTGTAGGCTGCTCAAACACTATCGTTAAGATGGTAGCTGACTACTACAACGTTGCAATTCCAGCACCTATCGCTGGCGCAATGCTCTGTGCAATTCTATCTGATACCGTTCTTTTCAAGAGCCCAACCTGCACTGAGTTAGACAAGAAGGCAGCTAATGAGTTAGCAGCTATTGCAGGCGTTTCTGATCTTGAAGCTTTAGGTATGGACATGTTCAAGGCTAAGTCAAACCTAAACGCAAGCCCACGTGATTTAATCTTCCGTGACTTCAAAGACTTCGATATGGGCGGTAAGAAGATTGGTATCGGCCAGTTAGAGTTAATCTCTCTATCAATGGTTTCAGCAGAGCTAAAGGCTCAGCTTCAGTCAGAGCTTGCAGCTGTTAAGGCTGAGGGCCGTCACAGTGCTGTTCTAGTTCTAACCGACATCATGAAGGAAGGTTCAGAGCTATTAGTTGCATCTGATGATGAAGACATCATTATCAGCGCTTTAGGCACCAAGAAGGCTGACGTTATGTGGATGCCAGGTGTTATGAGCCGTAAGAAGCAGGTAGTTCCACCACTACAAGCAGCTTTCAAGGCTTAATTCAGGCCAATAAAATTCATGAAGCCAGGATAATTCCTGGCTTTTAATTATAGATATTTTTCCATAAGTATTTTACATGACCATAAATTCACCAAAAATTGGATTAATCTCTTTAGGCTGTGCAAAGAACCAAGTTGATGCTCAACGTTTAACATCTGCGCTTATCGCCATGGGCTATAAAATTGAAAACGAATATAGCAAATGTGATGTCGTTGTAGTTAACACCTGTGGCTTTATAGGACCTGCTGTTGAAGAGTCAATGCAAGCTATCGGTGAAGCTCTAAACTACGCAAGAAAGGTTATTGTAACCGGCTGTTTAGGTGCCCGTGCTAAGGTAATTATGGACAAATATCCTCAGGTTGCCGCAGTTTACGGACCTGGCATGAGAGCTACCGTGATCCGCGGTATTGTCTCATTAGTTGGTAAACCAAAGGAAATTGACAGACAGAGCGTAAATCATTCAGGTATTTTACTTACCCCTCCACACTACGCTTATTTAAAGATTGCCGAAGGCTGCCGTCATCACTGCTCCTTCTGTATCATTCCATCATTACGTGGTCCACTTCGCTCAAGATACCCTGATATGATTTTATCAGAGGCAAATGATCTTGTACGTCGCGGTGTAAAAGAGCTGCTTGTAATTGCGCGGGACTCTTCAGACTACGGTATGGATTTAAAAAGCAAGCCTTCATTATCAAGTCTTCTAAGACAGCTAGGAGAGCTAAAGCGTTGGGTTAGAGTTCATTATGTATACCCATCAGATGAGGCATCCCGTGTTGTTGATTTAATGGCAGAAGGACTTGTGCTTCCTTATCTTGATGTACCATTTCAGCATGTAAATCCAACAATTTTACGCGCTATGAAAAGACCAGGTAACATCGAAAAGACACTTCGTCTTATTGAGCAATGGCGTAAGGTATGCCCTGATATTGCTATTCGCTCAACCTTTATCACAGGATTCCCAGGTGAGACAAAAGAACAGTTCAATGAGCTTTTAGATTTTATCAAGGAAGCTAAATTAGACAGAGTCGGCTGTTTCCCTTATCCAGATGTGGATGGTGCTACAGCTAACACCTATCTAAATCCTGTTGATGAGCAGATCCGTGAAGAAAGAGCTGCCATACTAATGGAAGCTCAGGCTAAGATTTCCTACGACAAATTAGAAAGTCGTGTAGGCAAAGAATATCAGCTCCTTGTAGATTACGTATCAGATGACGGTACCGCTGTTGGTCGTTCAAAATACGAATCTCCTGACATCGATGGCGTAATTTCAATTCCAGATGCCAAGGGAGTTGAAGTAGGTTCATTAGTAAAGGCTGTTATTACAGGCCACGATGAACACGACATGGAAGCTAAACTAATCAGTAAGAGTGATGGCGCAATCAGTTTTATCAAAAACTAGAACCATCATCAGTAATATTAAACGTGAGGTTAACATATGACTCTCCACTACAAACCTTTTGCACCTCTAGTTGCACGCATAAGAGAGGACGGAAAATGCCTTGAAGGAGGTATTTTAAAGGTTGATAGCTTTATCAATCACCAGATTGACCCTACCCTATTGCAATCAATGTCAATTGAGTTTGTTCGTCGTTTTGCCAATAAAGAGATCAACAAGATCTTAACTATTGAGGCATCAGGTATCGCACCTGCTATCATGGTTGGTTTCTTACTGAATGTTCCTGTGGTTTTTGCTAAAAAGAAGAAGCCTTCAACTATGGATAACATGCTTGTAACTGAAGTTTTCTCCTTCACTAAGAACAAGAGCTACACCGTATGCTGCTCAAAGGACTTTTTAGGCGCAGGCGACAAGGTTTTATTTATTGACGATTTCCTAGCTAACGGTAATGCTGCAAAAGGTATTATCGATCTAGTAAATCAGGCTGGTGCTACATTAGCCGGTATGGGATTTATCGTTGAGAAGTCATTCCAGCACGGTGGTGATTACCTTCGTGATCAAGGTTATCAGGTTGAATCACTTGCTATTATTGATAGCTTAGATAACTGCACAATAACCTTAAGAAGTAATCAAAGATGAACGATATTGAAAAAAGTCTACAAAGCAATGGTACAGTCTCGAAAGAGTTAATCTATAAATTAGAGGACAAACCTCCTTTTAAAGATGCTGTCTTTGCAGCTTTCCAGCATTTACTGGCAATCTTTGTGGCTATCATTACTCCTCCACTAATCATTGCCAATGCGCTCAAACTCGATCTTGAGACTACAAGTTATTTAATCTCAATGTCATTGCTTGCATCAGGTATTTCAACCTTTATTCAATGTCGCAGAGTAGGTCCAATCGGTTGCGGACTGCTATGTATTCAGGGTACCTCATTCTCATTCATTTCACCTATTATCGGTGCAGGCTTAAATGGCGGTCTTGCAGCAATTTTCGGTGCTGTAATTTCAGGCTCGGTAGTTGAAATGTTTGTAAGCAGGATTCTGCGTTATACCAGAAAAATCATTACCCCTTTAGTATCCGGTATCGTTGTTACTCTAATCGGTTTAAGTCTGATTAAAGTTGGCGTTATTTCTTGTGGTGGAGGCTTCGGTGCTAAAGCTGATGGTAGTTTTGGTTCAATGGAGAACTTAGGATTAGCTGCCCTTGTAATCATCTCTATTCTTTTCTTTAACAGAAGCTCAAACAAATACCTGCGTATGAGCTCTATTGTTATCGGCCTTGTAATCGGCTTTGTTGTAGCTTTTTTCCTAGGTCGCGTTGATTTTGCAAAAATCACAAGCTATGGCGGTTTTAATGTACCTACTCCATTTAAGTATGGTATCGACTTCGATCCTGCCGCAATCATCGGTCTTGGTGTGGTTTATTTAATTACCGCTATTGAGGCTTATGGTGATATTACTGCAAACTCACTAATCTCAGGTCAGCCTATTGAGGGAGAAACATTCCAGAAGAGATCATCTGGCGGTATTTTAGCTGACGGCTTTAACTCAATGTTAGCAGGCTGCTTAAACTCATTCCCTAACTCAATCTTTGCCCAGAACAATGGCATGATTCAGTTAACAGGTGTAGCATCACGCTATGTTGGTTACTTCATCGCAATCTTCCTGGTGATTTTAGGTCTATTCCCTGCTGTAGGTAAGATTTTTGCTTTAATTCCTGATCCTGTTTTAGGTGGTGCAACCCTACTGATGTTCGGTACAGTAGCAGCTGCCGGCATCAGAATCATTGCTTCACAGCCAATGAACAGAAAGGCAATCCTTGTGATGGCATTAAGTTTCTCATTTGGTCTGTCAGTTGAACTTGTTCCAGAGATCTTAAATCAGTTCCCTAAAGAGATTTCAGGCCTGTTCTCATCTGGTATCACCACTGGTGGTATCGTAGCAATTCTTGCAAACATGCTAATCAGAATTAAAGAATAATTCTATTCTAAGAGCAGCATCAGCTGCTCTTAGCCTTTCTAAAAAAATCTAAAACATCTATTCTTTAAAATATCAGCAATAGAGACAATGTCTTAAAAAAAGGTAGTCATACTCACAGAAGGTTTACTTTTCTCTTCTATATGCATGTATTTTCAAAACTGACAGGATAAAGAAGCTCAATGGCTCATGAATTTTGTTTATGAGATTCAGTTAAACTGATTAATTGAGCTTATATACACATTCTAAAAACAAGAAAAAAGATATGCAATGTTTACAAATTAAAAAAACTTTTTTGTTATTTTAAATGCGTTTTTAGTTTTGCTACAGTATTTAAATCTGCAGGTAACCAGGCTACAGAATCAAGATCATCTGCAGTAAGCCATCTTGACGCTTCATGCTCTTTTAGCTCTAAAGAGCCTGATTCAATCTTACATAGAAAACAATCCATATCTAAATGGAAATTTGGGTAGTCATACTGCACGTTATCAAAGAATTTTAAATCGGTAATGGTAGTATCAAGCTCTTCTTTAATCTCTCGAATAAGAGCACACTCAGGGCTTTCTCCCTGCTCCACTTTACCGCCAGGAAATTCCCATCCATCTTTAAAATCACCATAACCACGCTGTGTAGCAAAGATTTTATTGTCCTTTAAGATGATGGCAGCAACCACTTTAATTGTTTTCATAATAATTCTTATTCAATAACTCTGGATATATAAAACTACACAAAAGTATACCAGTTATAACTTTTTATCGCAGCATTATTGATTCAAAGATAAGAAAGCCAACGAAAAATCAGCTGGCAAGAAAATAGTAAGATTTAGAAAATACAGAAAAGTTTTACTTTTGTGCTTACAAAATAAAGATGCCTCCAATAAAGGAGGCACCATTTATCATGTCTTTATAAATTAACGCTGTTTTTCAAGTAGCGCAATCTTTTCAACATCAATTGTTACTGCACCGTTTTCTACAGTGTAGGTCTTGCCTGTGAAGCCATCCTGTAGTTTATCTCCGTTTGCAAAGCACTTGCCTACCTGAACGCTCTTTGCTTCACCTACATGAATTACTACAGCATTATCGATGCCCTTAGCAGGATCTTTGAAGCGACGGCAGTATGAACCATCATCTAACTTCTCCTGTAAACCTGCACCTACAGCAGGATTTCTTAGTCTGAACTGACCTACCTTCTGCCATGTTGCAAGGATAGGATCTGCTGAATAAGTCTTGCTTAGTGTTGCTACATCTGCAGCCCATAATGACTGATTATCAATATCCTTAGGGAAGTTCATATCAGAGCGAATACCCTGCTCAAGATCGATGCCGCCGCCCATGTCGTTTACACGGCTTGTCTCATCACCATAGTATATCTGTACAGAGCCCGGAAGCAGCAAGAAGTTATAAGCTGCCTTTGCCATATCCTTCTTACGACATAGTGATGTGTCATGTGAAGAGATATAGGCCATGTTACCAAGCGGTACGCTTCCTTCTAATCTGCCGTATAGCTTACCGTATTTCTCCCAGTCTGACTGATCAGGAAGAATACATGTATTCAGGTTTACACCATCAGGATTGAAGTAGAAGTCAATTAGTGAATCAAAGCCACCATCCTTAGCAAAGCCTGACTTATCCTCAGGATCATTTGTGAATGCCCATAATTCACCTGTCATATAGAATGGATCAGTCCAATTTGCAGCAGGATCTTTACCCTTGTTCTTTGCTCTCCACTTTTCTAAAGCTTCAACGCAATAGGTCTTAAGCAGCTTCCATGTATCTAAAGAAACGTACTTTACGGTATCACAACGGAAACCATCAATACCAAATTCCTCTACCCAAGATGCTAGCCAGTGAGCCTGGAACTGAGCTACGCTCATGCTTCCAGAACGGAAAGGAATAGCTGCAGGAATATCGTATTTAGCATTTGGAGTTGACCATTTCTTTGTAAGGAACTCTGGTAATTTTACAGCAGGACCATTTGGATTAGTGTTCTTAAAGTCTGGTAAATATGCAAGACACTTATCAAGACCGTCTTCAGCACCGCATGGCTCGCCATAACCATCAAACAAGATCCAGTCCTTGCCCCACCAGTTATTCCATGAGCTGTCAAAGCTTGCATCAATTGGTTTATCGTGAAAAGTCTGTCCCATTTCTTTAGTTGGTACCCACTCTTTGCATGGATCTTCACCATGAGTGGTTCTACCAAAGTTAAAATCACACATATCCTTTAAGGTAGCGTAACCTGAATGGTTCATTACGATATCAATTAAAACTCTGATACCTCTTTTATGAGCTTCGTTAACAAAAGTTCTAAAGTCATCAACTGTACCCATATTCGCATCGATTGATGTGAAGTCTAGGCCATAGTAGCCATGATATGCATAATACTGGTATAAGCCCATAGGACCACCGCCAACCCAGCCATGAGACTGCTCAACAGGAGAACTAACCCAGATTGCATTCACACCAAGTGATCTGATGTAATCTAGCTGCTGTGTCAAACCTTTGAAATCACCGCCATGGAAGGTACCTGCATTGTAGCCTGCGCTATCAACTGATGGTCTGCCATAACTATTGTCATTTGTCTTATCACCGTTCTTGAATCTATCGGTAATAACAAAATAAAGGTTAGTATTTTGCCATGTAAATGGTAACTGTGCACCTTCATAATCAACAGTTTTATTAGCGTGCTTTACATAATATGATGCACCTACGCCTGCTAGCGCTGCGCAAAATAAAATAGCACCTACGGTTTTCATCTTCATAACTTAGATCTCATAAAAAAAGACAATATTGATAATCTAATAAATTAATTAGCAAATATCTATAAAGACAAATAGATATCATGATCTATTTCAAATTTTATAGCGCATTTAAAAGTGCCTACTTTATTAAACTTATTTCTTTTGTGATTTTTGAGAATTTTTTATTGATTTTGATCAAAGAAATTTTAGATGTAAAGCATGATAAGAATAGTGTATCTAGTAAAGGATTTTGCAGATATTATGTACCTTCCTAAAGCTGAATCTGAAGACAAGTATCCTGCACACATAATTGAGCATAAATGAATAAGTCTGCATGTTGTGCAATAAGACAAATAAAAGACAATCAGTATTGTTCATCTCTTATAGAGTACTCAGACACAATTGGCTTGTCTAAAAAGCTGCGTCTCATAGAGCAAAAAAAACTTACCTGTAAGATTGAATGTTTTGAAAAACAGTAAAGTTGTTATCTACTTTCTCATCTTTTTTAGTTCTTTTATTAGAATAATGCTTAATTTCTCTAATATTTATCATACCTAGGATCTTAAGAAATTTATTCTAGGATCCGCATAAATTAAAGGATATGCAACTGTTACCAGTTGCGATCCCTTGCTGAATTTAATCAGCATAAAATGTTCTTTAAAAATTTGATATA
>JAAYPN010000111.1 GCA_012519775.1 Aeromonadales bacterium
CAGAATTGGGCTAAAGTTTTAAACCAGCTATCATGTCTGGATGAAACATCTGATAGAATAGCTAGGTATATTAGATAAATATTCAGAGTGGACTTAATGGTGTTTACACAGTTTATCGTTCACTCTCGGCTCTAACCTTTTATTGTTTGGGAAACGCCGTATGCCGAACGGCACGTACGGTGTTGTGAGAGGAGTGAGAGTTAATCTCTCCTCCTACTCGATTTAGAACCAAACTAAAGTGTTTTATTTGTATTAAAACCTAAAAGGTTCTCAACCTGATTCTGGGCAAGAACTCTAATCTCATAGATCTGCTGCTTAGAATCAGTGATGTGGTCGAAGCACTCTTCGGTAATATTGTTGATATTAGCAATAGAGTGGTTTACATCAGCTGCAATTCCTGTCTGCTCCTGACATGACTGAACAATCTGCTCGGACATATCTGTAATGGTGGCAATAATGCCCATAATTTCCTCAATTGCAGAGTTAGCTTTAGAACTCTGATGAACTGAGTTATTCATTTCCTCTTCGCAAGAGCCTACAACTTTTACGCACATCTGAACTGCATCTGACAGTTTATAAATTGTGTCTGATACTTCTTTTGTGGAAGCCGCAGTCTTTGTTGCAAGATCACGAACCTCACTTGCTACCACAGCAAAGCCTTTACCATGCTCACCAGAGCGCGCAGCCTCAATAGTTGCATTAAGCGCCAGAAGATTGGTCTGATCAGCAATTGCGGCAATGGTTTTAACAATAGAGTTAATCTGCTCACCCATCTCATTGATTTTTGAGATAGCTACAGAGGTTTCACGAAGCTTATCTGATAGAGAGTGAGTGGTGGTAATGTTGTCCTGCATGGTGCAGCGGCAGGTATCAGATGCAGTCTCAGCACTTTGTACCTCAGACAGGGTGGATTTTGCAAACTCGGTAACCTTCTCAATGGAGTCTTCCATATGAGAGGTAGCCATTGCAACAGAATGAGCTTTTGATCTCTGTGCTGACATAGCATCTGCTGTTGAATCTAATGTTGATGAATTAGAGTTCACCATCTGTACCATCTTATTAAAATCAGTATTAAGTTTGCCAATAGTCTGAACCATTGATTCAGCTACAACATCAACTAAAGCATCAATACTGCCAATCTCGTTCTTTCTAGGTTTGCCATATTTTCTTCTAAAATCTCCTTTAGCAAGTCTCTGCAGAGACTTCCATACGTGTTTAACCTCTGAGTTGATGGACTTTGCAAGGAATAATGAGAGTATCAAGGTCACAATCACAGAGATTGCAAGCACAACATACATGCTAGAAACTATGTCATGACTGTATGTTTTACCAAGATTGGCACTGGCAAATATATTTTCAACTTTAGAAGCAACGTAGATAGTGCCGATTGCAAAAACAGCAATTGCTACAGCACACGAAGCAAAAATTCTCTGAACGATTGAGATATCTTCAAATTTAAAAGTGAGTAAGGATTTAAAAAATGGGGCAGATTTATATGAACCGATTGCTTTTTCTATCGATTCATCAATAGCTCTGTTTTCCATCATATTATTATTGTTCTTTGTCATACAAAACTCTCATTTAGCGCTATTAAGAGTAAAACATACCAGAAAAACGTATATATCATTATAAGTATAATCATATTTACGGATAATTTTATTGAATATGAAGGAAAATGGTAGATATTTTTTTTAGAATATTTGAAGTAAGTAGGTATTTTTGGGTACAATCAGATTATACCTTGAAAATTAATGTGAAAATTGAAAGGTAAATTTCAGTTGAGGCGACAATCGTGGCTAAAAAAGAAAAACAGTCAAGTAATGTAATTGCGGTAAACCGCAAGGCTACCTTTGAATACTTCATTGAAGAAAGATTAGAGGCAGGTCTTGAATTACAGGGCTGGGAAGTAAAATCACTACGCGCCGGCAAAGCAAATATCGCTGATGCCTATGTAAGCATCAAGGGCGGCGAGGTAATTATTTTAGGATCAATCATCAATCCTTTAAAGACTAGCTGTGCCTTTGTGGTAAGTGATCCTACAAGAACCCGTAAACTTCTTCTAAATCGCAGAGAAATTGATAAGTTAACCGGTATTGTACAAAGACAGGGGTACACACTTATTCCATTAAAGCTTTACTGGAAAGGTTCATGGGCTAAACTTGAGGTAGGTGTTGCCCGCGGTAAGCAGGATCATGACAAGCGCGACTCAATAAAAGAGCGTCAGTGGTCACGTGATAAAGAAAGAATTATGAAGAAGAGTTTTAAATAGCTTTTCAGATTTAAAAAAACGCTTGCCTCAAATAGTATGGGCCAGCGTTTTTTATTAACTATTTCCTTGTAGGGTCAATGTGCTTATTGATAAAGTCTTTATCAGCAAGAAGCTGTTTTGACATCTCTAAAGCATGTTTAAAGTCAACTGCAATTGCACCGTCTACGTTCTTGTGGATGCCAGCCTTCTCAAGAATTGTTCTTGGCTGTGGTCTTACAGCAGAGAAGATAACGAAGGTGTTGTGCTCACGACAAACCTTGATAATATCCTCAATTGAGCTCACTCCTGAAGCATCTAGGTATGGCATGAATCTCATTCTTAAGATAAGAATTCTTGGCATATCCTTAAGTGACTTCATCTTGTCACAGAACTCTGAGGCAAAGCCGTAGAATAGAGGACCGTTAATATGAAGAACGGTAACATCATCAGGAATATCAACATCCTCATCAGTGTTTACATCACAATCTTTAGACTCATACTCTGCTTTGTGGTTCTGCTCGCGAACTTCAACTGAATGAGCCATATGTCTCATGAACAGTAATGAAGCGAAGGCAACACCAACACCGATAGCAACGGTTAGGTCAACTAATACGGTTAACAGGAAGGTTAAGAACAGAATTGTTCTGTCTGATGGGCTGATTTTAGCAATCTGCATAAAGTGCTTGATATCAGACATATCCCATGAAACCATAAACAGCACAGCAGCTAATGCAGCCATAGGAATGAAAGCTAGAATATCCATTGCTGTGTATAGGAACACCAGAAGGAAGATAGCGTGGAAGATACCTGCTACAGGAGTTCTACCGCCAGCCTTAATGTTAGTTGCAGTACGTGCAATAGCACCGGTTGCAGGAATGCCACCGAATAAACCTGAGGCGATATTTGCAACACCCTGACCTACAAGCTCCTGGTTTAATGAGTGCTTGTGACCGATTAGACCATCTGCTACAACAGCTGATAATAAAGCTTCGATACCTGCTAGGAATGCAATTGTAAATGCTGATGGAACAAGTTTACGGATCTCATCTAATGAGAAGGTTGGCCATACAGGGGAAGGTAAACCTGTTGGCAGGTTAGGGAATCTGCTGCCGATGGTCTCAACATTTAGTGAAAAGCCGTAAGCTAAAACTGAAACCAATAGAATTGATACTAGGTATGAAGGAATTTTAGCTGAAATCTTTTTACAGATAATGATGGTAGCTAAACCTAAAACACCTAATAAAACTGCACATAAGGTGGTCTTATCAAGGTTAGTCAGATATACATACCATTTATTGATGAAATCTGCTGGAACACTGTCAACGGTAAGACCTAAAAAGTCCTTAACCTGTGATGATGCGATGATTACTGCAATACCGGTTGTAAAACCTGTGATAACAGGATAAGGAATGTATTTGATAAGTTTTCCTAATTTAGCGTAACCTGCCACAACCAGAATTAAACCTGCCATAATTGATGCAAGTACCAGACCGTTAAAACCATAACGCTGAATAACATCGAAAATTACGACTACGAAGGCACCTGTAGGACCACCGATCTGAACGCGAGAACCACCTAGGAATGAAATAAAGAAACCAGCTACTACTGCAGTAACAAGACCTTTATCTGGGGATGCGCCAGCTGCAACTGCCATTGCCATAGCAAGTGGAAGGGCAACAATTGCAACTGTTAAACCTGCAATAACGTCAGCACGGAAAAGCTTTAGGTTGTAGCCTTCTCTCATGCAGGTTAAAAATGCAGGTACAAAAGGATTTGCAGTTTTCATAAAAAATAAAATCCAAATC
>JAAYPN010000112.1 GCA_012519775.1 Aeromonadales bacterium
CGTCAGCTGCAGGGATCACTTTTAGATTTAACATTTCATCAAGAAACATAAAAGGATCGATAAGCCAGATTTCCTGACCGTTCTGCAGATAGTCTACAGGATATGGATTTATCGCAAAGCCACCCCATGGTGCCTTTACAAGCATATCTGATACCTGTCCGTCAGATCCTTTAATCTGAGCTAAAACCTTAAACCCTTTTTTAGTATCAACCTTATATGGAAAATAATCCTCAAGATTACTGAATGTTGGCTTTAAAAGGCCTTTGTTCATTTTTTTTGGCTCTACACTCATAGTGTATGGAGATACCATAGTAACAGGACTGAAGTTAATACCAAGAGCGTTTAGAGTGCTGTCAGCTGTTGGCAGTACACCTAAAAATAAAAGCTTTATATAGCCTACGTGCTTTTCAATCCACTCACTAAACTCAGGATGCTCTGAAAATGAGTTTGCATCATCAAAATAGGTAATGACTGCTGCATATCTTGTTTTATCAATTAACCTGTAATCAAGTTCATTGATATCTAAAACATCAATTGCATAACCTAGATACTCAAGTGGAGTACAGATTCTGTTCTGAAGGGCGCTGTTCATCTGATTTGTAGTGCGACCATCATACAAACCTAAAATTCTTTTAGGAATGTTGTAGGTGGTGCTGACACCAAAACCATTTAAAAGACCGTCACTTACATATGGAATATAACCGTCTCTTACAAGCTTTTTAGCAAGCAAAACACGTGCTTCTAAATCTGAATCATCAAGATAATCAATGGCAATGGCATCAATACCCTTTGCCTTTACCCTGTTAAGCTGCTCTGATAGCCATTCTCTGTCCTCTTTGCTTACATCGTAATAGCTGTCATGCTCTGCGTTATAGGTCTTGTAGATTGATTCTGCTGCAACTGCTACAGGCTTGAATTTTAATTTATCTAAAACTTCAAAACCGCGGTTAAAGATCAGGTTTTTAGATACCTTATGAAGTTTCTCTAAAAGTACCTTCTCACCATAAATCTGTTTTTCATAATAGGTTTTATCATCATCAGGTGAACTGTAGGCATTAAAGCTATCTAGTGTATCTAAAAATAAACCGTCAAAACCTCTTTTTAAAAGAGAGCGGGCCTCTGATACTAAATGGTCATGCCATTTTGCAGCTGTAATATCCATGATATTACTCTGCCATTCTTTATTATCAGTCTTTTTATACTTTGATAAGTCGCCTGTAAGTTCACCATCAAACTCACCTGCTGACAGGTATGAGTAAACTTTAATTCCAAGACTCTTTAAAGCCTTAATATTTCTGTCGCTTACATTATTTGGATCTAAAACTACAGTATCAAAGTTCTGTAACTCTAGTTTGGAATCTACATTATTGTAATAGAAGCAAATCGAGGAAATTGTCTTTGCATAAACGCATGGGCATAGGAAGCCTAAAAATAGACTTACTACAATAAGGAACTTTTTCACGCCTCACCAGTAACTATAGTAGTAAAAATAAATTATGTGTTTTATCCACTTATTTTTTTTAATCTGTATAAGGTGAAGTTATGCTTATCGTTTGATTTTTCTAATTTTATATAATTATTATAATTTCAATGTTTTTTGCTATTTTATTATTAACTGATAAACAGTACATTCATCTTACTAATATTTAATGCAATCTAGTCTCACTAATTTAAATTGCGTTATAAATAATAACAATATCCATTTAAGTAGTCAACATCAAAAACCGACATTTTTATTAGCTTTATGAAGTCCGCAAACGCTTGTATAACTACAACTTCTTATGATTCAAATCGAGTAGGAGTGAGAGATTAACTCTCACTCCTCTCACAACACCGTACGTGCCGTTCGGCATACGGCGTTTCCCAAACAATAAAAGGTTAGAGCCTAAATATTAGCTCTGACCTTCAACTAGACTAATACTAAACCATC
>JAAYPN010000113.1 GCA_012519775.1 Aeromonadales bacterium
AATGCGTAGACCTGATGATAAACGCTTGTAGGTTGTATCTAATGACTTAGTTGCGTTGTTTAACTTGTTAGCTGAATTTAATGAGGTAACATTAGTATTTACATATAGTGCCATGATATTTTCTCCTTCAATAATACATATTGCTATATTGTTTAGATACTTATATAACGTCTGGCGGATCCATTTGTTTAATGTATTTTTAACATTTTTTGTTATCTTATTGTATTATTTAATAATTAATATTAAAAATATTTCTAAATTACCTCTTAATGAATAGTATTCATCTATTTTGAATATAAAGACAAACTCTATTATGAGATTTCTGCTTTGATGGTGTTTAATCTTCGCACAAAAAAAGAGATTGCTTTGTTTATCTTTTTTATGTGGTTTGATTTTGTATGTTCAAATTTAGTGCACTTCAAGAAAAATTGAGCTAAAAATCGCAATAATTTTGGGAAAGAGAAAAAATAGATTGTTTTTATAAAAATAATGTCCTATGATAGTGACATCGGATACTTACATTGTGTGAGTTTTAAGGAAAAGATTATGTTTTTAAGTATTAACGGTTCTTGGTGGTGCCCTGCTTAGTTGCGGGTCGGATTGTCATACTTAAAATAAGCCCGCATTCTTGCGGGCTTTTTCGTTTTTAGGTTTAAAAGAGATTTATATGAAGAATATTACTTTTCAGACTACATACCTAAAGGATGTAAGTACTTTTTATAAAGACTACTGTCATAAAGACAATTCCATTATTTTAGAATCTGCTGAAATCGTTGATAAAAGCGGTGTTCAAAGCTTAATCGGTGTAAGCGCAGCCCTAAAAATCACCTGTGATGATTTAGTGGTTACAGCCAAAGCTTTAAACCTTAACGGTCAGTCACTTTTAAAAATGCTTGCAGACAAGCTAAATGCAAAAGTTAACAACAATGAGTTTAGTGTAGCCTATACAAGACCTGACAAGGAATTAGATGAGTTCTCACGTTTAAAAGCTCCATCTCCAATGAATGTAATGAGAACTCTTCAGGAAATCATCAAGCCTTGTGATGATATCTTTGTAGGTGGTGTAATTGCCTTTGACTATATCAATAACTTTGAATATATAGGCGATGTACCAAAGGGTGAAAACCCATGCCCTGATTTTTGCTTCTACGTTTTTGATATCTCAATCAGATCAAATCACCAGAAACAGTACACCAATGTTAATGCCTATATCTTCAATGAGGAAGCTTACAAGGATACTGCATTTAGAGCTCTTGAGCTTCGCGATTTAATCGATGATTTTAAAGGTACTGACAATCTTACAATTAAAAAGGTTTCTCCAAAGATAAATCCAGACCTTTCAGATGAAGAGTTCGGCGAGATCGTATCTAAGGTTAAAGAGCACATCATAAAAGGCGATGCCTTCCAGATTGTTCCATCAAGAACCTTCTCCTACAAATGCAACGATCCACTATTAGCCTACAGTTATCTTAAGAAATTAAATCCATCCCCTTACATGTATTACATCAAAGATCCAAAATTCACAATCTTTGGTGCAAGCCCTGAATTTGCTCTACGCTTTGAGGCTGACACAAGAAAAGTTTCCATAAGCCCTATTGCAGGCACCAGAGCCCGTGGCTTAAAGGAAGATGGCAGCGTTGATAAAGAGCTTGATACCAGAATCGAGCTTGAGCTTAGAACAGATAAGAAAGAAGTAGCAGAGCACCTGATGTTAGTTGATCTTGCAAGAAACGATCTTGCACGTATTGCAAAGCCAGGTTCCCGTTATGTAGACAACATGCTGCACATTGACAAGTATCAGGCTGTAATGCACCTTGTATCAGATGTACATGCAACACTTCGTGAAGATCTTGATGCCTTCCATGCTTATCAGGCATCTATGAACATGGGTACCCTATCAGGTGCTCCAAAAATCATGGCACATGAAATCATTTACAGATATGAAGGCAAAAAACGCGGTTCATACGGCGGTGCAATTGCAATTTTAGGAAACGATGGCTCATTTGATTCATGCATTGCCATCCGTTCAGCCTTTGTAAAAGAAAATACAGCCTATGTACAGGCAGGCTGCGGCGTAGTATTTGATTCAGACATCAAAGCTGAATGCCAGGAAACAGTAAACAAGGCACGTTCTGTATTAAATGCTCTTGCTCTAGCTTTAGGAGAATAATCATGAAAACCACTATTATCTTTATCGATAACTTTGATTCTTTTACATATAACCTGGTTGATGAGCTTAGAGTTCTTGGCAATAATGTTGTAGTTTACAGAAATGATGTAAAAGTAGAGCTTATTGAGAAAATTGCAAAAGACTTCACTGATAAGGGCGATAAAGTTGTAATTATGCTATCCCCAGGCCCTAGCGCTCCTACAGATGCTAATAACCTAATCCCAATTATAAAAGCAAATCTAGGTAAATACGCAATGCTAGGTGTCTGCCTTGGTCATCAGGCTTTAGGTCTTGTTCTTGGTGGCAAGGTAGAAAGAGCAAGAGAAATCATTCACGGTCAATCATCAATGATTGACCATAACGAACAGTTCTGCTTTAAGGATATGCCAAATCCGCTTAAGGTTGCCCGTTATCACTCTCTTGTTGTAAACAATCTGCCAGAGGATGTGGATGTGCTTGCTCACTATGAAGAGCTATGCATGTCTTTATATTCAAAAAAATACAATGTATTAGGTTTTCAGTTCCATCCTGAGTCAATTATGACAACCTATGGCAGGAATCTATTGAAAAACGCCATTGAGTGTTTATGTAAGTAAGCAAAGAAATTTGAGATAA
>JAAYPN010000114.1 GCA_012519775.1 Aeromonadales bacterium
AAAGGCGGCCACATCGATGATGAAGCCTAGTTTCACCTTACATTTTTTTAACAAATCTTAATTATAGCATAGCAATATTGTCAGAATTCTCTGATAATATTGCCATGTCCGTTTTTTAATTAATAAATAAGATGACAGATAAACTTACTCCACTAGGAATTGCAAGTCCTGAACACAAAAGAATAGAGTTGCCTCTTGCAACAGAAAGCGTGCAGGCTGGATTTCCTGCACCAAACGGTGGCTATATAGATGGCAATTTAGATGTAAATGAGTTTCTTGTAACCTCACCATCTTCAACCTATATATATAAGGTAAGTGGGGACTCCATGAAAGATGCAGGTATCATGCATGGAGATTATGTTCTTGTAGATTCCTCTCGAGAGGTTAGAAATAACGATATCGTTGTAGCGTCAGTAGATGATGAATTTACTATTAAAAAGATTGTCTTTGGTAAAGAGAATCAGCTTGTTCCCTGCAACGAAGAGTATTCTTCAATCGAAATTAACGAGAATTCACGTGTGGTGATCATAGGTCCTGTAATATCTGTTGTCAGAAAATATCACTAAATAAAATTTCGTATGCTTAATTTTGGTTTGGTAGAGTAATAATATTGTGCTTTTTTAGACTTTTTTAACGTTTTTAGATGCAAAATAAAAAAGAATATTGATTAAATCTAAATTGAGCTACAATATAAATGTGAAGTATGTATAAAAAATATTGATTTTAAACATTTTTATATTTTAAATGTAGAGTCTGATCATTGTAATTTAATAATATTTACGTAAAATTCAATGAAAAGATTAAAAAATTGTTTAAGGAGTAATTCATGATTGGTCTTGTTATTGTATCTCACAGCGATCTTGTTGCAGAAGGTATTTGCCAAATGGTATCTCAGATTTCAGCCTCAGGCGATCACAAGCTTCCTGTAATTGCAGCTGGTGGTACAGCCGAGGGTAAGCTTGGCACCGATCCTAAGCGTATTCTAGAAGCAATCAAGAAGGCTAATGAGGGCGATGGTGTTGTTGTTTTATGCGATTTAGGTTCAGGCGTTATCAGCTCTCAGGCTGCTATCTCAATGTTAGACGCTGATCTTAAACAGCATGTTCGTATCGCTGATGCTCCATTATTAGAAGGTGCTGTAGGCGCTGCAGTTGAAGCAGCATCAGATGCTCACACAACCCTAGAATTAGTAATTGCAGCTGCTGAGGCATCTCGTCAGCTACACAAGAAATAATTAAACCGTAATTATTTCTAGACCAGCTAAATAGTGTCTGAATAGCACACTCATATTTAGCTGGATTTTAATTTTTGTCATACCTTATTCCTCCTGTTAATAAATTTTATCTGCAAATAGTGTAGTCTTCGCTATATAAATCTAAAATATCGTTTATATTTGTATTAGATAAAATCGATAATTACTTTAAAAACAATTTATATAAGGATTTGAAATGAAACTAACCAAGTTGTCATTAGCAGCAGTGCTCCCTTTATCTTTAATGGTGTCTCCATGTTTTGCTTTAGATTGTGCATCATCTGGTACCATCCATGTTGAAGGTAACTCAAGTATTGAGGTAATGCCTAACATCGCCGAGCTCACATACAGCTCAACTAGCGAAAACAAAGATGCAAAAATTGCCCGTCAGAATGTAGAAAAGACTATTTCAAAACTTGTTGATGCTGCAATAAAGCTTGGCATTAAAAAAGAAAATATCATTTCAGATTCTTTAAATATGTATCCAAAGTACACCTATCCTGAGAGTAAAAAGCCTGTATTCCAGGGCTTTAGTGCTACAAGACAGGTAACTGTAAAAGTTGAGGATTTCTCTTTAATTGATAAGATAACCACTGCAGCAATTGATGCTGGTATCAGCGGCATTTACGGTTTCAGATATGACGTTAAGGACCAATCAAAATACAAATTAGAAGCCGAAAAGCTTGCAATTACTGACGCTAAAGAAAAAGCTTTAAGATTAGCAAATGGTTTTGATGTAAAATTAGGCAAACCTTGTAGTTTGAAATTTGACAAGCAATCAGACTTCCAAATGTATAACGCCACGTCTCCACGTCTTTTAAAGACAGCTATGGTAAATGATATGGCTCAAAGCAGTGCTGTTGCTTATTCACCAGAAAAGCAGACCCTAACATCAAAAGTATATGCAACATTCATCATCGAAGACAAAGATTAAAACTGAACTTTTATCACCTGCGCGTAACCTTGCCTCTGCAAAGAAAGCTATTTTATGCGGTGCAGACGGCATCTTTATCGGAGGTCCTTCCTTTGGTGCGAGAGTTGATGCAGCAAATCAGCTAGAGGATTTAAAGAACTTATGTACCTTTGCTCATTTATTCAAGGTAAAGGTGCATGTAACTTTAAATACCTTATTACACGATGATGAGGTTATTAAGGCTCAGGAGTTAATAGATGAGTATGGCCGTATCGGTGTTGATGCACTGATTGTGCAGGATCTGTCTGTTTTCAGTCTGAATATTCCCAAATCTATTGAGTTGCACGCTTCAACTCAATGCTGTATTGACAGTATTGAGAAACTTAAATTCTATGAAAAGCTTGGTGTAAAACAGGTGGTGCTGCCACGTGAATTTACATTAGATAAGATCAAAGCCTTTCATAAAGCCTGTCCGGATCTTAAATTAGAAGCCTTTGTTATGGGCGCATTATGCGTTGGTGTGTCTGGCATCTGCTATCTGTCTGAATACCTTACAGGTCGCTCTGCTAACCGAGGATGTTGCGCTCAGATCTGCCGACTACCTATGATCCTTAAAAAAGACGGTAAAGAAGTTAAAAGGGGACATTTACTGTCTTTAAAGGATAATTGTCAGGAGCACAATCTAAAAGAGCTTTTAGATGCAGGTGTGACCTCATTTAAGATTGAAGGCCGTTTGAAAGATGAGAATTATGTAGCTAATGCAACTGCATATTTCAGAGAGAAACTTGATTTATGCCTAAAAGAAAACAGTAATTATCAAAGGCAGTCTGTAGGTAATACCTCAATTAACTTTACACCTGTTCTTAGAAAAACCTTTAATCGAGGATTTACCGATTCCTTACTTTTAGACAAGAAAGATAATCTTGTAAACGATAAGACTCCAAAGTTTACAGGTCCTTATGTAGGTGATGTCATAAGGGTATCATCTGATAGAAAGAATACTATTGTAGAGGTTAGAAAAGCAAAAGGCGTGAGCTTTGCCAACGGCGATGGACTCACCTACTTTAAAAAGTGCTTAAATAAAGACTCTAATATAATTGCTGATACACTTCCATCATTAGATGGCTTTAGAGTAAACAGTGTTTTAGAAGATTCAAAGGATAAAGCCTGTCTGTCACTACTGTCAAAAGTAGAAATACCTTTGCACACCAAACTTTACAGAAACACTGATGTGGTGTTTGATAGTATCTTTAATAAAAAGGATTTTGCGACCCGTTTTGTAGACTACACCATAACTTTAAATATCAGGAATCTTTTAGATAATAAGTATGAATTAGAGTTATATGCTAAAGCTGATAATGACAGGGAAGCTCTTGTACATTTTGAGTACTTATATGATGAGACTTTAAACTCATTAGATGAAAATAAGCTACTTACCACCTTAAAAAAGAGAGTGGATGTAAACACCAATGCAACAGATATTGTACTAAATGGTGATTTAAAAAAACTTACCATAAGATTATCTACATTAAATGATTTAAGAAGGAATCTTTTACAGAAACTGTTTTTTGAAGAGATTGAAAAGAGTACAGAATATCAGAACATAAATACAGATATTACCTATCCAAAAAGCTTTATAGATGCAAGACTCGTTTTAAACAGTAAAGCAAAGTCCTTATATGAAAAATGCAATTGCATGGTAGGATATGAGGATAATGCAAAGGGCATCTTTGAAAAAGATAGCGTTATGACCTGTAAGTACTGTCTTATCAATGAGTATGGAAAATGCTCTAAAGATGGTGGTAATGTATCAGGCTATACACTTGTGATTGGAAACAAAAGCTTTAATGTTAAGACAGACTGTAAAAACTGTTTTATGCACCTTGTAAAAGTTACCGACAGATAATGGAATCAGATAAGAAAAACGCACAAGAAAAACCTGTTCTTATAAGTGGCACTATAAAGCAATACTTAGGAGTAAATGGTTTTTTCTCAAAAAAGGTAAAAGGCTTTACTTATCGTGAAGGTCAGGTGCAGATGGCCTCATTATGGGAGAGTACCCAAAAGGAAGGAGAGTCACTGGTCTGTGAGGCAGGAACCGGTACTGGTAAAACCTTTGCCTATTTAATTCCATCTATCTTATCTGGCAAAACACTTGTTATCTCAACAGCATCAAAAGCACTGCAGGATCAGCTTGTTAATAAGGATCTGCCTGCCATATGCGAGCTTTTGAATGTTCAGAAAAATTACATGGCTTTAAAAGGCTTCAGTAATTATTTATGCCTTAAAAAATATTATGAGATATGTGACTTATATGCAAGTAAACAAGGTCTTAATTTTAATGATTCAGAAATTTCAGCAAAAAAGGCAATAAATGACGAACCTAACGTCAGTGATAACGATAAATTAGATGCAGGCTCAAATCAGCTACACGCTCTTGATGTTATCGTAGAAAAAGATCTTGCAAAGATTCAGCTTTTAATCGAACAGACTGAGAATGACATTGCAAGCGCTGCGCCTAATGTTGATTTTGTGGAAATAAATTCAAAGTTTCCTCAGAAGATCGCTAATTTTTTAACCTGTTCTAGCGAGCATTGCCTAAAGAAAAAGTGCAAATATTATCCTGAATGCTATCCATATAGAGCACGTGATGCCGCTATTCACTCAAAGATTGTGGTTATAAACCACGCACTCTATTTTTCAACACTACAGTTTGAGAATATCTTCAATCCTATGGCTCCATGCTTAATGCTGCCAAAATACCGTTCGATTATTTTTGATGAGGCCCATGAATTACCATCTGTAGGTCGTGAGCACTTTTCAAGAACTGTGGGCAGTATAGATTTAAAAAAATTCCAGCTGGACATAGAATTTATAAAAAAGAACATGCCAACCATTCCTATTGGACCTTTTGAAGATGAGTTCAAGCTTTTAAAGAAAGCTTATCTATCTGTAATGCATTATCTTAAAAAGGCCGAGGGCAACGGAGAGAATAAGCGTAACTTTCTGTTTTATAAGTATGAGGATTATCAGGATGATATTGATGATCCATACTTTGAGTTTAAAAAGGTTAATGCAGAGTTTAGAAACGTTGTAGGTGAGCTTTATCGTGCGCTTAAGCGTACTGCAAAATTCTTTAATGACATGTCATCGTTTGATGAGGATTTTTTTTCAAGCAGAGTAGACTACTATAAAGACAAGTTTATGAATGTCGTAGATTTGATGAATCTTGATAAAAAGGCCGGAAATCCTCTATACGGTAAATATGTAGGT
The DNA here is from genome assembly GCA_012519775.1 of Aeromonadales bacterium. Classification (GTDB taxonomy): domain Bacteria; phylum Pseudomonadota; class Gammaproteobacteria; order Enterobacterales; family Succinivibrionaceae; genus Succinivibrio. The sequence continues at coordinate 5,439 of JAAYPN010000114.1, forward strand.
ATTGTTACCTTAACTAAAAAGCACTTTTTATTCTCTTTAACTCCGCTTGAGATTAGCGAGTATTTTGGAAACTATCTGAATAATTGTTTTTCTAACAGATTAAGTGTACTTTTAACCTCAGCCACTTTATCAGTCGATCATAAATTCACCAAATATCTAATAGATATTGGCGCTTCAAATGATACACAGTGCATGGAGGTTCCAAGCAGCTTTGATTATAGAAAGCAGTCATGTATCTATTATTCAGAGAATTTCCCAAGCTTTAATGATGAAACACGTATTCATAAGATTGTAGAAACTCTAAAACCTGTTATTGAGAAAGTAAACGGTGGTGTTTTCTTTCTGACGACTTCATATACAGCTTTAAATCAGGCAACAGTCTCTTTATCAAAGTACTTTCATGGTAAAAGAAAGGTCTATTCTCAAAGTGGCAATATGTCTAATATGGAAATGCTGATGAGATTTAAAAAGGATGGCAATGCTATCCTGATTGGAACATCATCATTCTGGGCTGGCGTTGATGTGCAGGGCAAAGCTCTGTCTATGGTTATAATTGATAAATTACCTTTTGAAAGTCCTTCTGATCCTATCTTTAAAGAAAGATGTCGCTACTATGATGCTAAGAACAATAAAAGAAGCTTTGTAGGCATCTCAATTCCTGAGGCTGTAATTGAATTACGACAGGGGGCGGGGCGTTTAATTCGCCATGAAGATGATAGAGGAGCACTGATTATCTGTGATCCTAGAATTAAAAAGATGAACTATGGTTCAATTTTCCGTCGCTCACTGCCTGATATGCACGAATGTAATTCTCTAGATGAAGTTATAGCTTTTTTAGAACAGTAAGGTTTATTGTGCTAAAATTGCGCTAAAAATTAGGATTGGATTATGAAATTATTATCATTGGAAACTTCAACTGAGAATTGCTCTGTAGCACTGTTAAACGACGATGTAGTAACTTATCAGTCTAAACTTGCACCTCAAAAGCATGCAGAAATGATTATTCCTATGATTGACGAGCTTTTAACAAAGGCGAATCTTTCAAAAAATGATTTAGATGGTATTGCTCTAAGTGTAGGTCCTGGTTCTTTTACAGGCGTTAGAATTACTGCATCAACAGCTCAGGGCCTTGCTCTTGCCTTAAATAAGAAAGTTGCATGTGTAACCTCTCTAATGGCTCTAGCTTATGAAGCATATACCAATGATAAAACAGCAGAGTATGTGATTTCCTCTATTGATGCCCGCATGGGTGAGGTATACCTTGCTGTTTATAAAGTTGAAAACAACAATCTTAATTTAATTCAGTCAGAGCGGGTAATTAAACCAGAGGAAGCCTTTGCCTTTATCAAGAGTCTTAATATTCTCGATTCAAAGGTTGTATGCTCAGGATCTGGCATTGAGATTTTACGAAAGGCAGGTCTTGATGAAAAATATGCCAAGCTCTCATCCTTCCCTCAGGCTCAATTTATCCTGGATATTGCAAAGGATTGTTTCCTAAAAGGAGACACAGTTGATGCTTTTGAGGCTCTTCCTTTATACGTTCGCAATGAAGTTACCTGGAAAAAGGTTAACGAACAGTAAAATTTGATAGAGTCTACAAATTCATTTTTTGCTATAGGCAGAAAGTGGAAAAAGCGTATTTCTTAATTTAAAATTAATAAGATCGCAAGTATATGCGCTTTTGTTGAATTATTTTAAACGGGAACCATTAACTCATGGCTGTAAACAGCGTAAATTCTGACAATTATTCATTTCAGATAATCCGCAGCACTACCAATCAGAAAAGAGTAGAAGAGCAATCTGCAAAGAATGATTATGACAAGAATGATGCTAAGAATATAGCAAAAGAAAGTCCAAAATCTTTTGTTGGTGTAAATACCACAAAAGCTAATGAAACAACCTATGAAAAAGTTCAACAGGAATATCTAAAAGAAAGCAAATCTTCAACTCAGATTTCTGCTTACACACAAGTTCAGAATCACGAACAGCGCGAAGCTTTTTCTTCTAGATTTGGTATTTCTGTATACGCCTAATCTTTTAAATTTTCTTAACTATCTTATCGAAGATAACAAGATAATCCACTCATAAAAAAGTAGCATCAGCTGCTTTTTTTGTTCTCCTAAAGTGGCCTAGTAGAGTCTAAGCCACTTTCAGGGGAGTACATTATCTGTTATCTACTAACCACCTAGAAGGTTTAGAGCAATCTGAGGTCTCTGGTTAGCCTGTGTCAAGATTGTAGTTGATGCCTGCTGAATAATGCTCTGAGCAGATAGATTTGCAGATTCCTCTGCGTAATCAGCATCACGGATACGTGATCTTGCGTCTGTTACGTTTTCAGCAACGTTTTCCTGGTTACGGATGGTTGATTCCATACGGTTCTGCAGGGCACCTAACTCAGCACGCTTTGAATCTACAACATTGATTAACTTATCAATTGATTCAATTGTGTGCTGTGCGGCACTTGCTGAATATACTGAGAAAGCATAGTGGCCATCATTTTCGAAAATACCTGTCTGGGTACTTTCTTGATCACCGTCGGATGCAATCTTTGGATCGGTACCATCACAGATACCTGATAGTGTAAAGCCAGCTGACATGGTGATTGATAATAGATCGTATGCATAAGCACCAACCTGGAAGCTGCATACGCCTTTTGAATCAAGGACACCGCCCTTATCAGCGCCACCTACACCTGCGATACACTGACGACCACCGAAGGTTGTCTTACAAGCAATACGGGTAATTTCCTGTGATAGCTGTATAACCTCGTTCTGGATAGCCTGTCTGTCAACAGTGGTGTTAGTACCGTTAGCAGCCTGAATTGCTAAGGTACGGATACGCTGTAACATAGAAGTGGTCTCATCAAGAGCACCTTCCATAGTCTGGCATAGTGCGATACCATCACTTGCGTTACGGTTGCCTTGCTTTAGACCGTCAATCTGGCAGGTTAAACGATTAGAAATCTGTAAACCTGCAGCATCGTCTTTAGCTGAGTTAATACGTAAACCTGAAGCTAAGTGCTGATATGTTGTATCTAATGATTTAGTAGCTGAGTTTAATCTTCTTTGTGAATTTATAGAAGATACGTTTGTTTTTACATATAGAGCCATTTTATTTTCTCCCCAATAACCTAATTTGGTGTTTATTACCCGAAAGACGCTCTTTGTTATCTTTTATTCTCTCCAAAAAAGATAACTATCTTTTGGATATATATTTATATGAAAATTCCGTGCCAAGATTTAAATAATAATTTAAAAATAAAAATAACGTATTGAAAAATAAGAAATAAAATTATCAGAAAAATTTTTGAAAGGCATAGTGAAAAAAATAAATATGTAACTTAATAGTAGAGGTGGCAAAAAGTTGCCACTAATTCTGGCGGTAATTTTAGATATTTTTGTAATTTATTTAATCTAATGTCAGTACTTTTGCCAAGAAGTTGACGGTGGTTTTCTTACTATTAATAGAATTTAAGATTATAAAGTTTATATAAGGAATGGCAGCGAACTTATAGTTTCAGGAGATGATTTAATTATAGGTGAAGGATGTTGTCTAAGATTGTATCTTTAGGTACATATATAAGGTTTATAGAATTGAAAAAGAGTTTGCAGTGGTTAGCTACAAACTCTTTTGTCGACAATTTTTAATTATTATCATTTTCATTGCCTTATATACTAGAGTTTTATTTCTAGTTTCTCAAAAAGGGCCGGGCTTTTTGTCCCCCGGCCAATGAGCATTTCATGCTCAGGAGAGAAACCTTTCTACGGTTTTAGTAAATCTGTTTCGTTTAACCTCCGCGATTCAATAATGACACGACAATATTTTGTCTTTGGTTTGCCTGTGTCAAAATAGTTGTTGCAGCCTACTGCTCCATGTTCTTTGATGCATAATTTGAGAAACCTCAGCGTAATCTGCATCTTGTACACGTGATCTTGCACTGGCCACGCTTTTAGCGTTAGAGTGATTTCTAACGTTTATTCAATTCTGTTCTGTATAGCACCTGGTTACGCTATTTTTGAATCCACAATGTTGACGATCTCATCAATAACTGCGATTGTGAATTCTGCGTTACATTGGGTGTAACAGTTAAATTTTAAGCATCCTGCATCGTTTATATATAAAACTGCACCATGCTGTTCATATTTATCGGTGTCATTTACAGCAACTCCAGGATGCGACAGAGCACAAATTCCTGAGAGTGTAAAGCTTGAGGCTTGGTAACTGCCAGCTGAACAGAGGCATATGCTCCATACTTGAACGCAATTCTGCCGTGGCCGTCGAAAAAACCGTCTTTATCTTTATCTGTAACACCTGCTAAACATTGTCTACCTGCAAAGGCCTTTTTACACACAATACTGGTAGTTTCCTGTTATAGCTGAGTACTCTCCTGTTGTATAGACAATCTATCTAGTGTTGTAACATTACAGTTGCCATCTTTGATGGCTAGCGCTCTCATGCCGAATCATGTTCGTAGTTTTATCTAAAGCACCTTCTATGGTCTGACAATTGCAATACCATAGTATGCATTTTTATAAGCCAGCTTAAGAGCGCAATCTGGCAGGTTAACCGATTCCAAATCTGTATACCTGCAGTATCGGCTTTTGATAAGCAAACTCGTAATCATGAAGCACGTGCTATTTATTACATCTAAATCACGCGTGGCATAAGACTGTTGTCTTTGTAAAAAAAAGACATCGCTCTCGTCTTTACAAACTAAGCTATAGTTCATATCTATACTAGTTTTTTATTATTCTGCAATTTTTAGAATTGCTATTTTTAATGAATATTTATATGAAAATTCCGTGCCAACTTATCAAAAAGGCAAAATAAATGTCATGTAACAGATTGATATATAGTAATAAAATATTATTGAGTAAAATTAACTAATCAAAGTAAATGGCAAGGAATATTATATATGGCAATTTATTGCCACCTTAATCTTAGAAATATTCTGATAAATTAGATGGTTAATAGAGTAGGCGAAAAAAGTTATTTATATGCGGTTTGTTAAAAATCTTTAATTTTTTTTATTTCTAGTTCTTGCTATGTTAAAAAAAATCAGTATAATGGCACGCATTGGAGAGCGGGAATAGCTCAGTTGGTAGAGCATAACCTTGCCATGGTTAGGGTCGCGAGTTCGAGCCTCGTTTCCCGCTCCAATGTAACATCAAGTTACTTCCATCTAATTTGTGAGTGCGGGAATAGCTCAGTTGGTAGAGCATAACCTTGCCATGGTTAGGGTCGCGAGTTCGAACCTCGTTTCCCGCTCCAAATTAAGTCTTTATCTTATCCCATGAAATACGAAATCCAATACAGCAAGTTACATCTGTATTCTAATTTCTTATATGCATCGGCTTAAGAATGCCAGGATAACCTGGCAATTTCACTTTACTTTAGATTCTTTTTAAAGAAGCTTTCAATTTTATCAAAAGGTATCTTATTCATATCATCGTACAGATCTGTATGATTAGCACCTTTTACTATCAGAAGTTCCTTGTTGTCGCCTTTTAGCTTTTTAAAGGCATCCTCACTAAAATATCTGCTGTGAACGTTCTCTCTATGAATCATAAGAACTGCACTTTTGATTTCATTGCTGTATGCAAGAATAGGCTGGTTTATAAGTGATAGGGAAGATATCATATTCCAGTTGCCGTTTGAGTTTATTGAGCGTGGATGGAATCCTCGTTTAGTCTTGTAGTAATTGTAATAGTCCTTTATAAACTGAGGCTCTGAACCTGAAAGCTTCTCAGGAAGTCCTTGAACCTTTGCGTATGTGCCGTTTTTAAAGTCTAATGTGCGCTGCTCATTTAATGTTTCTTTAAATTTGTAGCGTCCTTCCTCATCTACACTGTCGTTGTAACCTTTTGCTGTTACTATTATCATGTCATACATGGTTGATGTAACAGTAGCTTTTACTCTAGTATCAATGGCTGCATCGTTAAGCGCAAATCCACCAAAGCCGCTAATGCACTCCATATTACACAACCTACATTATCAAGACAGCTGCAGGATCTTGAGTATGAATTAGGCCATGAGCTTTTAACAGAAAAGGCGGCCTTTCACTAACTTTAGAAGGCGAGCGCTTTAAAGTAAGAGCAGCGCAGATCATAGAGCTTGTTGAAAGAACAAAAGAGGAAATAAAGGAAAGTGTAGATGAAATATCAGGTGATATCTATATAGGTGCAGGTGAGAGCAGAGTTATCAGACGACTAACCTCTCTTATGAAGGAGCTTACAGATAAGTACCATAAACTGCGCTTTCATTTTGTGTCAGGTGATAGCTTTGATCTGCTCGATAAACTTGATAAAGGACTCTTAGATTTCTGTGTCTTGATTCAGCCCATTTCTCTTATAAAGTATGAGCTCCTGTCTTTAGGTGAAAAAGATACTTTCGGAATTATGTTAAGAAAAGATGATCCTCTCTCAAAGAAGGAGAATTTCACTTTAGATGATGTAAAGAAACTACCTCTTATAGTGTCACGACAGGCAATCAAAAGAGAATTTGATGATAATCTGATATTAGACTGGTTTAATGATTCATTTAATGAGTTGAACATAGTTGGCACCTAATCTTTTATACAATGCAGCTATCATGACAGAAGATTATTTATGCTATACCTTATGCTTAAACAGGATTGTAAAAACC
>JAAYPN010000115.1 GCA_012519775.1 Aeromonadales bacterium
ATTCCTGCCTTCTGTAATTTTATGAAACATGAACTTTTATCCATGCCATCAGATGAAACCCCTAATCTTTTTGTCATTAAAAAATGCGAAAAATAAGGATCTTTAGATAAAGCTTAATTATCTTACTAAAATCATTTTCATTTTTCGTTCTTTTCTTGCACAAAAAGCGCAATTCCAAAGCCTTTAATGATAAAATACAACATATTTTTATTTGTTGTTTTGTGAGTATTCTCACTTAATATTTTTTGTAAGGTTTAGTACATATGTCTAACAAATATGACCTTCAAACATTCCAAGGATTAATTCTTACCCTTCAAGATTACTGGATGCGCCAAGGCTGCATGATTGCAGAGCCTTTCGATCTAGAAGTAGGTGCTGGTACATCACATCCTATGACTTTCTTACGTTCATTAGGCCCTGAACCAATTTCATGTGCTTACGTACAGCCATCAAGAAGACCAACAGATGGTCGTTATGGAGAGAACCCAAATCGTTTGCAGCACTACTATCAATTCCAGGTTATTTTGAAGCCATCTCCAGATAACATCCAGGAACTATATTTAGGTTCTTTAAAAGAATTAGGTTTCGATCCTACTGAGAATGACATCCGTTTCGTTGAAGATAACTGGGAAAATCCAACACTTGGTGCTTGGGGCTTAGGTTGGGAAATTTGGCTAAACGGCATGGAAGTATCCCAGTTTACCTACTTCCAGCAGGTTGGTGGTCTAGAGTGCTTCCCTGTAACAGGTGAGCTAACCTATGGTCTTGAAAGACTTGCTATGTATATTCAAAAGAAGAAAACAGTATACGACCTGATCTGGGCTCATACTGCTAATGGTGATGTTACTTACGGTGACGTTTTCCACCAGAATGAGGTTGAGCAGTCAACTTATAACTTTGAGTATGCTGACACTGAATTCCTATTCAACATGTTCGATCAGATGGAAAAAGAAAGTAGCTATCTTCTAAACTTAGTGAAGCCACTACCTTTACCTGCTTATGAAAGAATTCTAAAAGCAGCCCACTGCTTCAATCTTTTAGATGCAAGACATGCTATTTCTGTTACTGAGAGACAGAGATTTATCTTAAGAATCCGAACATTGTCTAAATCTGTAGCTGAAGCTTATTACAAGTCAAGAGAAGCTCTTGGTTTCCCTATGTGCAAAGATAAAGCAGATAAAAAGGACTAATTTTATCATGACAGCAAAAAATTTATTATTAGAGTTAGGTACAGAAGAATTACCACCAAAGTCATTGCGTAATTTAGCCCAATCTTTACATGACTCTTTTGTAAAACAATTAAAAGACGAAAACCTATCTTTCACTTCTTCTAAGTGGTATGCAACTCCACGTAGACTAGCTTTATTCATCGAAAACCTTGCTGAGAAACAGGAAGATAAAGAACTTGAAATCAAAGGTCCTTCAATAAAAGCAGCTTATGATGCTAACGGCAAGCCTACAATGGCAGCATTAGGCTGGGCATCTGCAAATGGCATTGCAATTGAAGACGCTCAAACCTTAAAGACAGATAAAGGTGAATGGCTATATGTTAAGACCTTAAAGAAAGGTAATGAGGCTGTAGATGTTGTTCCTGAGATGTTTAAGAATGCATTAAAAGCACTTCCTATTCCAAGACTAATGCACTGGGGTGCAAAGCGTGAAGAGTTCGTAAGACCAGTTCACACTTTATGCATGTTATTTGGTGATCAGCTAATCGAAGGTTCAATTCTTGGTGTTGAATCAAGCAAAACCATCAATGGTCACAGATTCTTAGGTTCACAAAAGGTTACCATCGAATCTGCTGATACCTATGTTGAGCAGTTAAGAAATGAAGGTTCTGTAATCGCTGATTACGAAGAGCGTAAATCATCAATCATCAAGCAAGTAACTGATATCGCAAATTCAGTAAACGGCGTTGCTGATCTAGATGATGCTCTTGTTGAAGAAGTTACTTCAATCGTTGAAGCACCACACATCTTTAAGGCATCTTTCGAAGAGAGATTCTTAAAAGTTCCATCAGAAGCTCTTGTTTACACCATGAAGGGAGATCAGAAGTACTTCCCAATTTATGATTCAAATAAGAAGTTATTACCTTCATTTGCTTTTGCATCTAACATCAATCCAAGTGACCCAACTTCTTTAATCTCTGGTAATGAGAGAGTTGTAAGACCAAGATTGTCAGATGCAGAGTTCTTCTTCAATACTGATAGAAAGCAGTCTCTTGAGTCATTCTTTGCTCGTTTAGAGACTATCGTATATCAAAAAGATATCGGCACCATCGCTTTCAGATCAAATTGCGTAGAGAAACTAGCAAGATACATCTCTGAGCAAATCAATGCTGACGCTGATAAGGCAGCTCGCGCTGCACACTTAGCTAAGTGCGATTTAGCTTCAACAATGGTAACAGAATTCACTGATACACAGGGTGTTATGGGTATGCACTACGCTGAGTTGGATGGTGAAGACAAAGACGTATCAGATGCAATTTTTGAGCAATATTTACCACGTTTTGCTGGCGATGTTATTCCTTCAAAACCAGTTCAGATTGCTGTAAGCTTAGCTGAAAAGATTATTACTTTGGTTGGTATTTTTGGTATTAACCAACTACCTAAGGGTGATAAAGATCCATTTGGTTTAAGAAGAGCAGCAATTGGTGTAATTCGTATCATCCTAGAAAATTCACTTCAATTAAACTTCGTTAAGGTAATTGAGAAGGCATGTCAAATCTTAGGTGATAAGATCAAGGCTAAAGATACTAAAGACAACGTTGTTGACTTCGTATACAACAGATTAAAGGCTTACTTCCAGGATCATGATATTGAAGCATCTATCTTCTTAGCTGTTTTATCAACAAACCCCGAAGATTTATCAGACTTTGATAAGAGAGTTAAAGCGGTTAAAAGCTTCAAGGCATTACCTGCTGCTGAGAACTTAGCTTCTGCTTACAAGAGAGTAAATAACATTCTAAGCAAGGCTGGTTTTACTGGCTCTGATGTCGTCGAATCTCTTCTATCAGGAGATGCTGAGAAATCACTATTCAAGGCACTTGAAGTTGTTTCACCTAAGGTTAACGACCTATACTCAAAAGGCGATTATGACCAGGCTCTATCAACCTTATCTGAGTTAAAAGATCCAGTAGACAGCTTCTTCGAGAATGTAATGGTTAACGTAGATAACTTTGAAATCAAGAATAATCGTTTAGCACTCCTGTTCAAAATGAAGACTCTTATTGGTAAGACTGCAGATATCTCTGTACTATACTAGTAAATAACTCTTAAAAAAAG
>JAAYPN010000116.1 GCA_012519775.1 Aeromonadales bacterium
TAACTAAACAATACCGAAATTAAGTGGTCTTTTCAATTACATATTTTAAAGAACTAAGATCCTGTAAAAAGATCTAAAGGGTAGGTTTAGAGGCTTCATCTACCCACACATATGCACGAAGCCTCTTTAATTATTATATTTGTAATAGATAGCTAATAAATTTTGATAATCACGTTCATGTGAGGGCATTTTTATCATGTTCATGAGGATTTTGTAAATCTCTTTAATAAAAGGTGATCACTATTTATACCGTCATAAAATCTTACGATAAATCAGCTGGTTTACTTAATTGCATTTTCTTTAATTGCTGTCTGTACTTATAACGCCTGTTGCAGCCTGACTTTAGCTCCTTCTCACGCTCAATTCTGTAGTCATTGAACCTTACAGAGCTCTCATCAATAAGATCATATGGAAAGGCGTAGTTTAAAAGATCATCAACAGAGTTTTCACCTCTGGTTCTTAGGTACGTTACAGTGCGTGTTGTAGAGTAGAGATCAAGCTTTTTAAAGAGCTTTTTGACGAAGCTGACGTGGACATTCCTTTTAATTATATAGATATCATTCTGATAATTAAAAAATGGTATGGCAAAACCCTGCACCAGATGCGTCACGCCGTGCTTTGTAAGCTCGTACCATAGATATGGAGTACGCAGCGCCACCTGCTTATAAAGCTTGTTTAATGAGTGCTGCTGAAAGAAGTTTCTGCGAGCTGGGATGTAGCTTTTGCAATCGGATAAAAGCTCTAATAAAAATCTGTCTGTAAAGACATATCTCTCGTTATCAAAGTACGAGACATGATCTTCATGAAAGACATTCTCTTTAGTCCTTACAAAAGAGAGCTTTTCAAGAAAACTTTTGAAAAACTCCTCTTCATTAAAGTACTTGTTTAGCTCCATTCTCTCATAGTAGCTGTCAAACAAGGCTATGATCTTCTGATAGGCAGGTGATCCTGCCTCTACGATAAGGCCAAAGTGTACCTTGTAAAAGCCGTTGGTATCTAAATCAATGATATTTGTAGATAAGGCCTGTAAAAGCATGGTGTTTATACTGCTAAAACCTTCAAAACGCTCAAGTGTTTGGGTTACAGCCTGTCCGTCAGCTGCCTTTAAAATACGGTAGAGTGCGCTGTCTTTTTTAAGATTTAAAAGATTGTAAAAGACTGACTTTTTATCATGATTTAAAAGGAATTTTAGAATCTTTGGGTTGTAAAAGTAAAAGCGCTTGAGCATGGTCGCAAAATAACTCTCATGCAGATTAGAACGCTGCTTTTTAAAAAAGAATCGGAGGTGAGAGGCCTGATGCTCGTTTATAAAATTATCAAGACTCTGATACAAAGATAGCGTGAAGGTATATTTAAGACCTAGAGTTTTGATTTTATAGTCAGTAAGAAGCTTGGCGCTATCATGTAAAAGACCGAGTAATAAAAGACAAAGTTTATCTTTAATATCGGACTTTGACATGCAAAGCTCGTATGGATCATCGCTGTTACATTTACTCTCATGTATGTTCAGATTGTGAATAAGATAATACGAGACCAGAAGTGAGTGCCTGAAAAGACCACCTGATACAGAGTCATGTCCGCAAAGGGAAGCAGGAGCAATAGATAATAACTTTGCAAAGTATAAAAGAATAGGCTTTATATAGTCTTTATAGATCCTGTCATCAGCATCAAGCTCCTTTAAAAGAGCTTTAATGGTGTAGCTGTTTTCTTTGATAAGAGAAGATGGTGATTTACTCTCAAAGATGACATCCCCAGTGTCTGTAATAACTTTATAGCTGTCTAATATCTTATTATCACAAAGAAGATCTTTTGAATGATCTTTCTTTTGAATCAGGTAATCGTCTTTTAGGTAATTTAAGCACAGGTTGTCTAACAGTCTTTTTACAAATCGTTTCATAAGGGAAATAATACAAAATATCGTAAAATTGAATATACAAAAATAAAAAATGTTCTATTGAAAATAATGTAAATCATTATCTTATTAGTAACTATTACTAATCGATAATTATTCGCATTTCATTATCAAAAATATATGCTATTCTTTACAACACAATGAAACGTTATAAAGAGGAGATCTTATGTTTACAATTAACGCACTACCTTATGATAAAAACGCACTTTCAGGCTTTTTATCCGAGAATACACTAAGCTTTCATCACGATAAGCATCTTCAGACTTACGTTGATAACACCAACAACCTTGCTAAAGGCACTCCATTTGAAGGAGAGGATTTAACAACCATTATTAAAAAGGCAACTGGTGGCCTCTTTAATAACGCAGCTCAGGTTTTCAATCATGAGTTCTACTTCAAATGCCTATCAGCTGATGTAAAAGCACCAAATGGCAGAGTAAAAGAGCTTTTATTAAAGAACTTTGAGACTTTAGAAAATTTTGAATCAGAGTTTTCAAAAGCTGCAGTATCAAACTTTGGCTCTGGCTGGACCTGGCTTGTACAGACAGGCGATACTTTAAAAATCGTTAATACCTCAAATGCTCAGAATCCGCTTACAGAGGATTTAAATCCAATTCTTTGCGTGGATGTTTGGGAGCATGCGTATTATCTTGATTATCAGAACCGCCGTGCTGATTACATCAAAGCTTTCTTATCTCACATAAACTGGGATTTTGTTGAGTCAAATTTAAAATAATCCTTATCTTAGGACAAATGATAATCTTATCCCTAGCAGCACCATCCATACAAAGATGGTGATGCTAAGGGCTATAGCGCATACAATCTGCATCTGAAAGAACATCACCACAAAAAAACTTGAGACAAAGTATCTTAAGTTATTTAAAATGATCCTTAAATTAAAAAAGTCCTGATAACGGTTAAAGTAGTGAGCTTTAATGGTTATGCCAATTAAAAGGCCAAGTAAAAATGTACAGATATAATCTAGATACATGGCTTTTAAAAGACCGTAAAAGCGTAACGCTATGATCATAAAAAAATCATCAGAGTGTGTTTTTAATAGGTATTTGAAAAGATACTTCCTTTCTACAACGTAGTTTTTAATTTCAACTAGTGCATCTTCAATATCATGACCGTAATAAAAGAGCATGCTCTCATATTCATGGGTAAGATAATCATAGACGCTGTATCTCTGATATGGCACCAACTCTAATACCAAAAGAAATACAACACTAATAAAAAGAATAAACAAAACCTTTTTTATAAGATAAATAAGCATATGAAGTCTCTTAAGCCTTAGTCTTAGATTTAATGGTGCGCTTTTTTACAACCTCTTTTTTTAAAGATCGTTCTTTATTTTCAGATAGCAGCTTTTTAGGTTTGAATAAGGCGTTCTCACTTACTTTAAGATCTACATCAAAGCTGAAGTTTTTAAAGAGATCTTCAAGACCTCCTTTTATTTGGGAGCACTCTTTTTTGGATTTTCTGATAAGGTTTTCTTTATCATCAGCATCAAGAGAGTCTATAAAATGCTCAACATCAAACTCATCATCTTGAGCTGAAGAATCTTCAAGATCTTCAGGCTTTAAATTAAGCTTTTTATAGTTTTTAAAGATTTTTTTCATGGTGTCATCAGCTGCGCTGCTATTTTTAGAGCCAGAGACAGACTTATTTTCATGAGTTTTATCAGCAGATTGATGCATCACATCTTTAGAATCACTGACACTATCAATAACATCATAAGTATCTTTTGGAGGGTTAAAAGATTTTGAAGCTACATTTAGAGTTGCTAAATCATCTGATATAGATACCTTATCTGATGACACACAAGATTCAATATCATCACAAGAAGAGCTCAAAGATGAAATATGAGGGGAGGTTCCTTCATTTAAAATCTTTGTAGTGCTTTTTTTATCTGAATTTAAAGCACCATTAGTTACAGATGGTAAATCTAAAGCTGAATCAGCGGCTTTAGAAGCTTTAGAAGCAGTCTTTCTTTTTGAAACA
>JAAYPN010000117.1 GCA_012519775.1 Aeromonadales bacterium
AAATTGTCTTCGGCTTTTCAAACGAATGATCTTAAAGTTTTCTCAATTAAGCCTGTGAAGCCTGAATTGCAGTAACAGCGATAGTGTAGATGATATCGTCTACTAATGCGCCTCTTGATAGATCGTTAACTGGCTTTCTCATACCCTGTAGCATAGGGCCGATTGATACAAGATCAGCTGAACGCTGTACAGCCTTGTAAACGGTGTTGCCGGTTGACAGGTTAGGGAAGATAAATACAGTAGCCTTACCTGCAACAGCTGAACCTGGTGCCTTCTGAGCTGCAACGTCTGGCATTACAGCAGCGTCGTACTGTAGAGGACCGTCAACTGCGATATCAGGACGCTTCTCACGAACAAGCTTGGTAGCCTCAGTCATTAAATCAGCATCAGCACCCTTACCTGAACCTAAGGTTGAGTAGGTAACCATTGCAACGCGTGGATCGATACCAAAAGCTTTAGCAGTATCAGCTGACTGAATTGCAATCTCTGAAATCTCTTCAGCGCTTGGGTTGATGTTAAGTGCGCAGTCACCGTATACATAAACCTGCTCTGGCATTAACATGAAGAAGATAGCAGAAACAAGCTTTGCACCAGCTGCAGTCTTAATGATCTGTAGTGGTGGACGAATGGTGTTAGCTGTAGTGTGGATTGCACCTGATACTAAACCGTCTAATTCGTTTCTTTCAATCATCATGGTAGCTAGTGCTACGTTGTCTAACAGCATCTTATGAGCCTTCTCAGGGGTCATGCCCTTAGCCTTACGAAGCTCAACTAGTCTGTCGATGTAGTTTTCTCTGATGCTCTCTGGATCAACAAATTCTACGTGCTCGTTTAGAGTTACGCCCTGCTCTTTTGCAACTTCAAGGATCTTATCCTTGTTACCAAATAGAACTGGAACTGCAATATTCTGCTCGGCAACCTTAGCTGCAGCGCATACAGTACGTGGCTCTTCACCCTCAGGTAGAGCGATCTTCTTGTGAGCTGCACGAGCTAGCTGTGTTAATTTGTAGCGGAATGATGCAGGGCTCATTAAAGGAGTATCAGTCTCTTCAATTGACTTAATAGCATCGATAATCTTTGCATCAAAGTCTTTTGCAACGTTTTCGCTGATGTAGTTAGCTAAATCAAGATCATCTGGGTATAGTGAAGGAGTAATATCTGCTAAAGCCTGAACAACAGCCCATACAGTTTTTTCAGATGAGATTACAGTTGCGTTTGCTGCAGTGCACTTTGCGCCTTCACAAACAACTACAACCTTTGCCTTGGTATCCTGTACATCAGCATCAGTTACTAATAATGAGTTTTCATTTGCCTTCTCATTAGATAGGGTAACTTTATATGCACGAGCATTGTCATCACCTGATGCAACTGAAGTCTCTAAATATGAAGCGATATCTTTTGCTCTTGGAGCATAGTACTCTTTAGCGTAATTTACAGTAGCTAGGAATTCTGTTAGAACTGGATCTTTGTTTGCACAGCAGTTGTTGTTGGTGCTTGTAGAGCATGAGCACTTGCCGCAACCTGATAGAACAAGCTTTCTTGTGCCGGTTGCATCTTTTGGAGCCTTGTTGTTAAACAGGATAGAGCCTAAAACCTTGTTTTTACCTGCGTTACCGAAGTACTGCAGTGTAGCAGCCATTGCATTCTTTGAGCAGTTGCAGGTGCTGTTTACTAAAGTGATGATGCTTGCATCAAATGCGTGGCAAACATCAGCATTGATTTCATCAGTATCAAAAGAAGCATCGGTTACACCTTCGATAACGATAACATCGTAAGCACCACTAGTCTTTAATAAGTTGTAATTACCAACAATCTTTTCTAAAACTTCAGACTTATTACCTTTAGCGATAGCTTTTGCAGCGCATTTTTTATTTAATGATGCATCATTACATTTGATGTCTGTGCAAGAGGCAAAAGGTGAGAAAAGGGCTGCTTTAATATTGTTGTCATTTAAAGCTTTTACAAGACCTAAAGCGGCTGTATAGATACCAGTTGTTTTTCCTGCTGGTACAAGCATTACATTACGTGTCACTTGAAACTCCAATTTGTAGTTCAAAATAAAATTGTTGGCAATTACAGATTATAAAATTCTGACTGTATCATTAAATTATAGCATATTAGCGGTATTGAGATTACGCTTTGCATCATTATGTAAATGTTAATTTTTGCTTGTTTTTATCGTAATATGATTACAATCGAACAAATAAAATTCTTAAATTCTTTAATTTGTAAATTATAAAAAACATCTGAAATTTTATGATGTAGAGTAGAATAGCTCTGATTTAAAAAGGATATGAATATATGTTTAATAAAATTAAGCTTGGAATAATTTATATGAAAAAATGGCCGTTAGAGCCATTACTAAATCCTGTGTTTCCAGAGAACAGAGCAAAAAGGGCTGTAGAGTGGGCTTGCAGAATCCTTCCTCCATTTATTGTTTTTATTGTCTTCTGGGCAATCTATCAGGGCGGTGGCTTTAAAGGTGTACCTCTTTTATTTGCTTTAGGCTCAAACTTTCCTATAGTGATAGTGTGCGTAGTGTTTTTACTTTCTCTTCCACTGCAGGGCTATTACTGGTTTTACAAACGCTCTGTTACAAGACTTAATAAAAAGCAGGAACTTTTCTATCAGAATTTATGTAAAAAGCTCGATAGACCTCATAAGGCAGAGCCTACAATGCAGGATCTTGAGGATGTGATTACTGATGGTTTGGTAAGACTTGATAAGGAATTTCTAAAAGAATTGTAAAATGTCAAAGTCAAACTGTAAACGTTTGTGATTTTTTTGAAAAATGCCTTAAAAATTCTATGTATAATCTAATATTCTTTTTTACTTATTGAAAAATAAAGTAAAACCGCCTAAGCTTTCATAAACGCTCCATTATTATACTAAAGCCGTAAAGGTTTTAGTAAAAGGTGGCGTAACTCTTTTTTGAATGATAAATTATCCAAAAAAACGTTAAATATCACGTTTTTTATTCTTTTGCACATACTATTTAAAATCATGCTCTACAATCAGAATTAGAAAGTGACATAAATAATTTCTTTTTCTTCACAAAAAAATGAAAAGCATAC
>JAAYPN010000118.1 GCA_012519775.1 Aeromonadales bacterium
AACAGCTCTTTAACCGTCTTTGCGTTTGACGCTGGACAATCAATCGCCGGACACTCTGCCCCTGTTGATGCAGTTGTGCAAAATATTGATGGAGAAGTTGAAATTACAATTTCAGGAGAAAAATTTACGCTTAAAAAGGGCGATATGATTCTTATGCCTAAAGGCGAGCCTCATGCTTTGCAAGCCAAAACAAAATTCAAAATGATTCTATTTAAGGTTTAAGACAGATAATATTTGGAGAATAACGCTAAGTGCAAACACTTTTCTTCTAAACGTTGAACACTTAGCGTCTAAAGGAACTGTTATCACATATAGAGTATTACGCATTAAAAGGATTCTGAGCTGTCGATAAAAATACGCTTTAACATTCTATCTGTTCTTAAAACCGGCTAATCTAGTCCAACTAGAACATCTGACAGAATAGCCTTGAGAGTTAGCAAAAAAAATATTAAAGACCGCCTTATGGGTATTTACACAGTGATCTGTTAACTTCTTAGTGAGTCTTCTGATACTCGATAAACTCAGGAGTCTTTGACCAATACTTAATGCCCCAGTTCTCAAAATTCCACTCTTCCATGTAGTTGTTGCACTCATAATCGATGTAGTACAAAGTACCATTATTAAGAATGAAATTTGTAGGAAAATAATCGATATTGATGTTGGCAGGGTACAGGTTCTTGCACATCTGCTTTACCTGACTGATACACTCTTCTGGCAGTGCATCATTGGCAACTAAATCATATACAGTATCACCTTCAATATACTCTTTTTGTATAGTCTCTCTTTGAACGTCCACATCAAGCATCTTTGGCATTGAAAGATTAACCGCAGACAGTCTCTTGTAATCGTTAATCTCTGATTCAATCTTATTGCCGAAATTATAATATGCGCATGGCTCATGATGGATCTGCTTTACAACATACTCTTTACCGTCTAATGTGCATAAATATGAGTATCCGCCTTTTCCTTTACCTAATAACTTCTTTATTTCAAAACATTTATCATTAACAAAGATATTATCCATAATGCCTCCTACAAAGCCTAGGAGATTATCTTATGACTTAAATAACAAAATACTTCCACAAAAATATCTAATATATTAAACAAACATATATAGATCAGCGTTTACGATCTTGCGATCTTCTTATAACTTACACCTATAACTAGATATAAATAATTAGTATTTTACATATATTAAGGATTTACTTAGAATAGCCACATAGCTTGAAGACAAGAGAGTTACTGAGTGTTGGGCAGTTTAGTTTTCAAGTATGGATAACGAAAGTTATCTAACAGTTTAAGATTTATCTTACCTTATGCCAGTGCTAAGCTTTTTTTAGCACTGGATTTTTTTTATTTATGCTATGAAGATTAAATTGAGCTTAGAACTGATAATTTTCGTAAAGCACGTGCGCATTTTTAATCTGCTCATAAAAAAACACTCAATTTTATTTTACTGACTGATAAAGCAGTTTTAGCTCTTCAATTGACATCTTGATGTCATCTTCACTTGGATCTTCATCATAGGTGTGAATAGCAATTGGTATCTTTGTTACAAGGGTGCTAAGCGCAAGTATTACAACCTTTCTGCTCTTACCATCATAGGATAAGCTTGCTACGCCCTTGTAGGATGCAAACTTATTAGTTACAGTACCAACCTCGTAATCTAAATTGTCCACTTTATAGTCAAGTGAGTTATTTTTTAGTTTCTCGTTTACTCTATTTGTCAGCTTTTTCATGCTCTTTGGCTTGAATGCAGTGATAAGCTTTAAGTAAACATAACGGCCAAACTTGAACTTTTTAAACTTGCCATCTATACCTACCTGCTCAAAAGCAATGTAGTGAGGAAGTGATTTGATTTTTCCTTCATGCAGCTTTTTAATGTTGTCACAGTCTGATGCAATAAAATAATTCTTTATAGAGCGAGACATCACCAGCTTGTTGAACTTGTAAAAGTCAGTGTTCTCATCTAATGTGCAGTAATTAGGAGGAAGCGCAGCCTCAAATTTATGGTCAAAAATTTTATACTCTAATGCATCTGATCTGAAAGATAAAATGCATAATAAGAAAATAACTATGTATCTGATGTTTTTCATACAATAAAAAAGAGCCAGTGTAAAACTAGCTCTTCCATCCTCTAAAGCCTTATTCAACTAGTTTTTACTAATTGATTTTAGAATATTAAAGTAAGTTGGGAAAGTCTTATTTACACAGTCAGGATCATTAATTACCACGTCTCTGTCAAAGGCGATTAAAGACATACACATTGCCATACGATGATCATTGTATGTATCAAAAGTAGGTATTGCGTCATTACGAACACTAGCATCAATACTGATATAATCCTCGCCTGACTCCACTTTAACGCCAAGTTTAGACATTTCCTTTACCATAGCTTCAATTCTGTCAGTCTCTTTAACTCTCCAGCTGGCGATGTTCTTGATGACAACAGGACCATCTGTATACATAGCTAAAGGAACTAAAGTCATAGCAGCATCTGGCATTGCATTCATATCGATTTCAATACCATGAAGCTTTGATTTGCTGATGATTACAGAATTCTCAGTGCGCTTTATCTTTGCGCCCATGGATTCTAATACATCCATAAATCTGATGTCACCCTGAGCACAGTCCTTTGGCAGGCCGTACAGCTCAAGCTCACCAGAGATGGCAGCTGCTGCTGCAAAATATGTAGCACCAGTTGCGTCACCCTCAATGAGGTATGAGTTAGGGCTCTTGTAGCCTGTACCTTCAACTTCAAACTCGCTATAGCCGTTACGATGAACTACAGCACCGAACTTTTCAATCAGGTTCACAGTAAGATCAACGTATGGCTTTGAGATTAAATCGCCTTTAATCTTAATCTTTAAGCCGCCGCAGACAGGAGCTGTCATTAAAAGTGCGGTAATAAACTGACTTGAGGTAGTACCTGATACACTAAGCTCATGACTTGTTGGCATCCTGCCACGAATACGCAGTGGTGGGAAACCATCATTATTCAGATATTCAATTCTAAGGCCGATAGATTTTAATGCCTCGGTAAGTGGACCTATAGGACGCTCCATCATGCGTGGTTCACCTGTTAGAGTAAACACACCCTCAGAAACTGACAGTGCAGCACACAATGGACGCATTGCGGTACCTGCATTACCTAAATACAAGTCAATGGCGTTTAAACCTTCCTTGAAAACACCACCTAATCCGGTTACGTCAATAGTGTTTGCATTTACATTGAGCTTTACATTAAGTTTCTGTAAAGCCTCAATCATGCGAGAGGTATCGTCAGATTTTAAAACATTTAAAAGCTTGGTATTACCTGAAGCTAGTGCAGATACTAAAAGCGCACGATTAGATAAGCTCTTTGATCCAGGTAAAATTACTTTGCCGTTTACTGTGCTTATCTTTTTTAAATTAAGGGCGTTTTTCAATTACAAATCTTCCTATAGTAGTTCTTCTAATGCTTTAAATAATCTGTCATTCTCTTCTGGCTTGCCAATTGAGATACGAAGAATATCCTGCAGCTTGTAGCCAAGTAATGGACGAATAATAATACCCTTATGTAATAGAGCGTCTGCAATCTTCTGAGCATCGTGACCTTTAAAATCGATTGCCACAAAGTTTGCCTTTGATGGGATCATAAACAGGTTATGCTCTTTACAGAAAGCTGCGTATCTTTCGCGCTCTTTAGTGTTATTCTCAACTATCTTTGCAAGGAACTCTGAATCATCTAACGCAGCGCAGGCTGCAGCTAATGCTACGATATTTACGTTAAATGGTGCTCTTTGACGATTTAGAATTGAGGTGATCTCTTCATTTGCAACCATGTAGCCTACACGAAGCCCTGCCAAACCATATGCTTTTGAGAAAGTTCTTGATACTACAAGGTTATCATACTCTTTTACCCATAAAGCTGAGTCTTCATAAGTGTCATCACCGCTGTTGAACTCGTTGTATGCCTCATCGATAACTACAAGGCAGTGCTTTGGCACCTTCTTGATGAACTCATGCATAGACTTTGAGCTAATAGCTGTACCAATTGGGTTTGATGGATTTGCAAAGGCTACAATGCGTGTATTCTCATCGATTGCCTCTAAAATAGCATCTAAATCAGCATTGTAATCCTTAAGTGGAACTGCTTTTGCCTTAGCACCGTTAACTGTAGTCTCCATTGGGTAAACCACAAATGAATACTCTGGGAATACTACATTTACATTCTCATTTACAAAAGCCTGGAAAAACAGGTTAATCAGCTCATTTGAACCTGCGCCTAAGGTTATCATCTTAGGATCATAGCCAAATTTTGCCTCAAGCTTCTGCTTTAAATAGTAACCGTTAGCATCAGGATAGATATTTGACTGCTCAACACACTCTAGCGCGGCTTTTTTAGCAAGAGGGCTCATACCAAAAGGATTTTCATTTGAAGCTAATTTAATTACGTCAATAAGACCTAATTCTCTTTGTACTTCTTCAATTGGTTTACCAGCCTGATATGGTTTGATTAAAGTAATACCTCCATTTGCCATTTCGCTATAGTTTGTCATTTTGATTAGTGTTCCTTTATATTTACTGTCTTAATAATTTAACTTTAATGTTTTTTAATTCTTCCCGCTCAAAATTATAAAAATGCACCATATATGAGCTCTTTTTATACTTTAATCCTTGTATCTTAACAAATAAAAATTACAATACAAAAGCAAATTGCATTTACTTTAAGTATTGTTATCTTTTGAGGAAACTAAAGGTCAAACTGAGGTGATTCCTGCTTTTCTTTTCTTGCCTTGTAGTTTTGTTTTTCCTCATACATCTTAGCGTCAGCCTGAGCTATAAACTCCTCTTCATTGGAGATGCTCTCATTGTATTGAACTGCACCTATGGATATGGATAAATCAAATGGAAGCTTACCTGATTTATTTAATTCATCAATCTGAAATTCAACAGTCTTTATATACTCATCTACACTGTTTAAAATTGTATGCTTTAACACAACTGTAAACTCATCACCTGCGTAACGGCATAGGAAACAGCTGTATTTGCTGCTGGCTTTTTTCAGGCAGTTAGATAAGTTCATTAAAGCCTTGTCACCAATGTTATGACCATAGGTGTCATTTACACTCTTAAAATCGTTTATATCAATAAAGATTAAATTAAGATTATGATCAAGCTCTGCAGGCTTTTCAAAGAGTCTCTTTAAATAACGCGACAATTTCTTGCGATTGTTAAGACCAGTTAAAAAGTCTATGGATACGGAGCGATCCTGAGAGACTATCTGCACTACAAATACAAAGCAAACCATAATGGCAAAACAGATTGGATATGCATATATCCAGGAAAAAGATGTTGCCACAATAGGACTTACAATAAACAGAATTTCAGCAATTAAAGTTGCCTTTTTTGAAGCAGATGAACCTTCAAAAGTGTTTATAAAAAATCTATGCAGATACTTTGCACACATTATATAGAACAGAATCTGAGTTACAGGCATTAATAAAAGAAGATTTTCTAAGATGCTAAACGATATCAGCTCATTATTGCAATTCTGGAAAATAAGGGTTGAGATATCTATAAAATAGAAAACAGATACCAGAATGAAAATCAGAAACAAAAGCTTGTTTTTAGCACCTTTTAGGAAACTGTTACCGCCAATGTATTTCTTTAAAAGTACAAATAGGCAGTATGGAACAACAAAGCTTACATATCCCATAATAGCGCCGACATAGCCATGCACCAGTTTATAGGTAAATGTTTCACCTAAATCGTAAATTCTGTTTAAAGTACAAAGTGAGGTAAAAAGCAGAATTACAATGCCTTGAACAAGCAGAACAACAGATAGGATACTGCCTACCTGAGTACTTGCCTGAGATGTGGTTTTCTCATTTAACTTTACATTTAATAAGATGAACAGACAGCCTACAATAAAGTAAAGCATGCTGTCATTAAAGGTGGATTCATACATTTGCAGCTACTCCCCCGCTTTTCTGACGCTTATCCTCGTACATGCGACTGTCAGCTTTAGCAATTAGCTCTTTAATATTCTTCTGGTTTGGCTCTACATGTACATAGCCTGCGCTTAAATGTACATCGTATTGCTTATCCTTAAAGATTAAGCGCTCTTCAAGTTCGTAGGATACAGACTGAATAATGGTTTTAACCTTATCTTCATCATTGGTGTTTACAACCAGCACAAATTCATCACCGCCGAGTCTGGCAACAAATGAGTTGGTTTCACCTGCAATACTCTTTAGAGTCTTGCCAACTAGTTCAATAGCCTCATCACCTTCAATATGGCCGTAGGTGTCATTGATCTGTTTAAACTTATCAATATCGATAAAGATAATGTAGGCGCCGTTGTGGTCACGATTGATAAAGGCATTGTTAATATATTTGTGGAAACTTACGCGGTTATTTACACCAGATAAGGCATCCTGTGAAATTAAAGTCTTGCTTCTTGTCATGAAGCTGAAGATTAAGAATACAGCAAAAGATACAGCAAGAGAGATATTTGTAAAAAGAACCTGCTGCACAAAAAGTGCAAAGCAAAGCACCAGATAGTAGATAAAATGCATTCTTGATATGTACTTGATATCAAAATCCAGGTTGAACAGGTAGCCTTTATAGCACTGCCATGCGCCAACGAGGATATAGAAATTGATGGTAAAGTATAAGCTTATTGATGTTGCAGCTGAGATAAGATGTACATCTGTTTTTGAATATGAGCTTATATTAAAGAAACACAAAAGTGCAGCTTCAAAGAGTGCTGGTACCACATAAAACCAGCTGTTGTTCATACCGTAACGCAAATACTTATCGTTTAGCTCTTTTAAAACCTGATAGAAGATTGAAACCACGGTAAGCAGCATTGACAGCTGCCAGAACATCATAATTACATAGATGTTTACCACATCAGCCTGACATAGTGTTAAATAGGTAACAAGAGTGTCTGTAAGCTGAGTCAGCAGAATAGCTCCTATAGATAGGATCTGAATAGAGAAATAGCGTTTATCAGCTTTAATGATACTATAGAGAATCGGTGATAAAAACAGAGCACAAAAAAACAATAGCCAAAGCTTGCCTAAAAGAATATCCATCACACACCAAATAAATTGTATTCAAATTATTTCTATTCTATTCTTTACTTAAAAATAAGTACAATTAAAAGCGTTAATATTTCATTTCTTATATAAAATTTTGTGATACTAACAAAATAAAAAGACCTATTTATCCACTTCTGCTCTAGATTGAACATAAAGTGTCGCCTCTTATAACAGCATATCAATGCGATTTTCAATCATACAAAAACAAAACCTCAGCAGATTTTCCACCGAGGTTTCATTAAGACTTACCTTGTATTAAAAGCAGTTTTTAGTTTACTAAAAACTATGCTCTTACTTCCTTGCTGTCAGCATCAAAGTCATGATCAAGTCCCTGAATCTGAGGCTTGCCCTGCTTCCAGTAGGGAGATAAATTACGTAAAGTCTCAATAATGCCAGGTAATACCTGTAGAGTCTTATCAATTTCCTCTTCTGTTGTGAATCTTGATAGAGAGAAACGGATTGTACCATGAGCTGCTGAGAATGGAACATTCATAGCACGCATTACATGGCTTGGCTCTAATGACTCTGATGAGCAGGCAGAACCTGAAGATGCTGCAATACCATACTCGTTTAGCATTAAAAGAATTGCCTCACCTTCAATGAACTTGAAGGCAATATTTAGAGTGTTATCAGTACGTACTGACTCATCACCTGTTACAAAACACTCAGGAATGGTACTTAAAATACCCTTCTCAAGCTTGTCACGCAGATTCTTTACTCTTGTTGCAACCTCTGTTAACTTTGCCTTTGCAAGCTGGCATGCAACACCTAAACCTACAATGTATGGAACATTCTCAGTACCAGCGCGACGACCACGCTCCTGATGACCGCCCTTCATGAATGGAATAAAGCGGGTACCACGACGTACATATAAAACGCCTACACCTTTAGGTGCGTGGATCTTGTGACCTGAGAATGAGAGCATGTTAATCTTGGTCTCTTTTAGGTTAACAGGGATCTTAGCTACAGCCTGTACAGCGTCTGTATGGAACATTACGCCATGTTTGTAGGCAATCTCTGCTAACTTCTCAACAGGATAGATATTACCAGTCTCGTTATTAGCCCACATTACAGATGCTAATGCTGTCTGTGGTGTTAGAAGGCTTTCAAACTCGTCTAAATCGACATCACCTGTATTTGATACCTTAAGATATTTAATGGTTGCACCATGTGATGCTAAAAAGTTGCATGTCTGCATAATTGCAGGATGCTCAACTGGAGTTGTAATAATCTCAGTCTTTCCTTTTTGTGACCATAGTGCTGACCATAATGCAGTGTTATCTGACTCGGTTGCGCATGAGGTGAAAATGATTTCATCAGGATACTCTGCGCCTAAAAAATCTGCCACCTGCTCACGTGCTGTAGCAATTGCTTTTTCAACTGGTACACCATAACCATGCTGTGAAGATACGTTGCCAAAATACACATTAAAGTATGGCTGCATTGCTTCAATAACCTTAGGATCGATTTGTGTGGTTGCATTGTTGTCTAGGTAAATACCACCAAGACCTACACCTAAATTCATATTATCCATTTTGCTTTTCCTTAGCGTGTTGCCACACTGATCTGACGACCTGTACCATCACTTAGCTTCTGCTTAACAAAGCCTAAGGTCATATCCTTCATCATACCTGTAGCTACAGGGCCCTGTAATTTAACAATTACATCAGCGCCACTAATAGCATCAAGCTCTACTGATGAACCATCGGTAAAGCCCTTTGAAATCTCAGCTAGAATTACCTTTACATCCTCATAAATTGGAGAATTCTTGGTCTTTTCATCAATAGCAGCATTTACTGATGCAGTTGCGCACTCACAACTTGTAACAGTAGATGAAACACCACTTATGGAATTAAATGAAGCGCCATTTGATGTTGATGTAGAAATTGTAATTGATGGAATTGGAGTTGGAGCATGACCTGGACGTGGTACACCACACTTCTCAAGATCAACCCACACCTCGTCAATGATCTCTTCAATTCTCATCTTGCAGCTACCGCAACCACCACCAGCTTTAGTGTAGTTAGTTACTTCATCAACAGTGGTTAAATGGTTTTCCCATACTGCCTTTTTAATCTTATTGATACCAACACCAAAACAGTGACATACAAGCTCACCATCATCATGTGTGTTCTCATATGACAGACCATGATAGTTGGCAATAGCAGCATCTAATGCTTCACGGCCCATTACAGAGCAGTGCATCTTCTCTGGAGGAAGACCGCCTAAATAATCTACAATCTCCTGATTAGTGATCTTTTCAGCTTCCTTTAGGCTCTTGCCCTTTAACATCTCTGTTAATGCTGATGATGAGGCAATAGCACTACCACAACCGTAGGTTTGGAATGCTGCGTCTTCAATAACTTCTGTTACAGGATCAATCTTAAGCATCAGTCTTAGAGCGTCACCACAAATAATTGAGCCTACATCGCCTACTGCATTAGCATCTTCAATTACTCGTGCATTACGTGGATGCAAAAAGTGATCTTTTACTTTATCTGAATATTCCCACATACGGTGTTCCTTCTTACTTTTTCTTTATTTTTCAAATTTTTCTTCGAGTTTCTTAAGGCCCATAGGAGCTCTGTGAATAAACTCAGTCTTTAAAACAATCTGAACCTTGGTCTCACCAAAGTTCTGTTCTAAATACTCATGGAAACTGTTTAGGCTTGCAAGGCTGTCAAATGAGGCACTAGACATGTATGCATAATCGCTGGCAATCTTTAAAAGTGCGCTTACACAAAGACAGTCTGTCATGTATTTTACGAATTCTTCGCGCTTTGAGACTGCTATTTTTGAAAAGAACAGTGCCTGTACTCTAAGCGAAAAGGCACTATCTGATAAAACAACGGTATAACCTTTGATAATACCTAGCTGTTCTAATCGTTTTAATCTGTTAGCTACAGCAGGTGCTGAGAGCTTTGCTACTGCACCTAGCTCACGAAGAGAAAGTCTGCTCTCATCTCTTAATGCACAAAGTAATTTGTAGTCAGATAAATCCAGATCCATCTTCATTTCCTCGTAATTTTGAGCAAAAGACTTCAAATTGCTTCTCTATCTATGGGCTAAAAACTATGTCATTTCATATCAAAATAAGATTAGACTTTATAAGTCTTATATTGAATTTTGCCTTTTAAACTTTCTCAAACCTATTTTTTATTACCTGCTATATTACCTTATAAATAGTAAATTTAGACACTGTTGCAATTTATTTTTATCTATTATCTAAGATGTGTATCTAGTATTGTAGACAAATCTATTTAAATCTCAGAGATCGCATGGCATTGGCTACAGCAAGGATTAAAACGCCCACATCACAAAAGATTGCAAGCCAGATATTTGCAATACCACATGCACCTAAGATTAAAATTGCAAGCTTTGTGAGCATTACAAGATACATGTTTGAAATAGCTAGTTTTAAGGTCTTTTTAGACAGTTCAATGGTTTTTACAATGGATGAAAGGTTATCGTTCATCACCACGATATCGGCTGATTCTACAGCACTTGCCGATCCCATATCTCCCATCGCAATACCTACATCAGCTATAGCCAGTACAGGAGCATCATTTAAACCATCGCCTACAAATGACATCGGATTGTTTTCATTTTTTAAGACCTTAAACTTTTCAATCTTATCTTTAGGACTTTGCTCATAATAGTATCTGTCAATGCCAAGATATGAGGCAATCTCCTCTACTACAGCCTTTTTATCACCTGAAATAAGACAGGTTTCAATGCCAAGTGACTTTAAGGCACAGATGCAATCTTTAGCCTCTTTTTTAACTTCATCTGCTAACTCAATAATGCCGCACAGCTTATTATCAACTGCCACATAAATAGGTGTTTTTGATGAATTTACCTTTTTTAAGGGCTCATCAACGTATTTTTGAACAAAAAGATCTTTACCTGCATATACCTTTTTATTATCTACTAAAGCACAGATGCCAAGGCCTGAGAACTCCTCAATATCTCGAGCTTCAATTTCAGGTAAACCTTCTTTTCTTGCAGCATCTACAATAGACTGTGCTAATGGATGGGTGCTGTTCTTTTCTAAAGATAGAGCAAATGTTAATACATCTTCTTTTGTGTAGGAGTTAAAGCACTCAATATTGTTAATTGCAAATCTGCCATAGGTTAAAGTGCCTGTTTTATCAAAGGCTATTGCCTTAATCTTTGAGAGGGTTTCAATAAAAATAGAGCCTTTTACAATCACGCCTTTTTTACTTATCGCGCCTAATCCACCAAAGAATGAGAGTGGAACTGATAAAACAAGAGCACATGGGCATGACACTACTAAAAACATAAGTGCGCGCTCTCCCCAGTCACTAAAAGTTGCACTTTCAATAAATAAAGGCACTAAAGCTAAGATACAGGCAAATGCAACCACAATAGGTGTATAAAAGATAGCAAAGCGTCTTATCAGTTTTTCTGGACGGGATTTATTAGTGCTTGCATCCTCAATAAGGTTCAATAACCTTGTAATGGATGAGTTTTTATGAAGTGTGTTTACCTTTAAGGTAATTACTCTACCCTGATTGATACAGCCAGATGGAACAGACTGTCCCTTTAAAAATAAACGAGGTTCACTCTCACCTGTGATTGCAGAGGTATCAATTGCAGCGCTATCTTCAATCAAATCACCATCTAATGCTACTATCTCGCCTTTTAATACCTTAATTATCTGACCTATTTTTACAGCGCGTGGTTTTACTACTCCCTCATTTCCTGACTCATCAATTACCCTCACGCTTGTAGGTCTTAGCTTTATAAGCGATGAGATATCGTTATGAGCTCTACCTCTTGCGTAGGCTTCAAAAAGCTCGCCGACCTTATAGAAAATCATGACAGCTAAAGCTTCTGGAAAATCAGCTAATAAGAATGCGCCTATTGTTGCCACCACCATTAAAAACTGCTCTGACATGCGTCTTTGTTTTACAAGTGTCTTTATTGCACCTATTACTACATCAATAGCAATTAAAAAGTAAGCTGTAAGTGAGATGGCAAGCTGCAGGTACTCACTTACGGGAAATGCACTAAGATACTTCTGATAAATAAGAAAGAATAAAGCCACAAAGCTTATTACTAAAAACTTCTTTTCATATTTTGAATACAGGGTGTTCATATTTCATTCAACTAATATTTGAGAAATCATGCAACTATTTACATACAATAATAGGCAATCTTCAAATCTGTCTAGTCTCTTAAAGAGATTTCAATGCCATCTTCAAAGTCATTGGCAACAGCCTGAGCCTTTGCAACAACCTCATCCTCATCGGCATTTTCAAGGACGTCTAAAACTAAAGAGCCTAATGCGTAATTTAAATTGGCATCAAGAAAATTATTCTTTAACATCTTCTCAAGTTTTGTAGCGCAATGGGCACAATCAAGTCCTGTTATATCGCAACGTACTTTCATAAAATCTCCCTTGTCCTTTTCGTTATTATAGTTGAGCATATATTCAACTATCAAGAAAATTTTACAAAAAAAATGCCTCACAAAAAGCCTAAGGCTTTTGGTAAGGCGATATGATATGAAATTTTAGATACGCTTAAATACTCTTTGAATTTATAACCATTGAGACTTTGTTTTTCTTCTCAGGACGTACTGCAAGATAAATAATTGCAAGCAGTACTACGATAGCTATGACGGTGTATACATCAAATGGAACAACACCAAGAATATAACCGCCTAATCTGAAGATAATAAGTGCAATTGAATAAGACCAGATAGACATATAGGCAATTGCAAAAAGCCACCATTTTGTTGAGCCTAACTGTCTTTTCATTGCAGCTAAAGCTGCAACACATGGTGTTGACCAGAGGTTAAATGAAAGGAAGCTCAAACCGATAACACCTAAAAGTGCAGGACTTGAAACACCTCCGTGAAGTGATGCAAAGTAATTTGAAATTGCATTTGCAAGCTCAGTTTCAGAGCCGTCACAATCCTCATTTAAACCTAAAACCACAGCAAGTGTACTTACCACGTTCTCTTTAGCTAGAAGACCGTTTATAACTGCTACAGTAGCCTGCCATGAACCAAAACCAACAGGAATAAAGATAAAGGCAATGGCACCTCCGATAACTGCAAGAACTGAATCATCGACATTGTCAGTCATGGCAATACCATGTGATCCGATACTGAAGTTTGACAGGAACCAGACAGCAATTACCACTAGTAAAATTACAGTACCGGCTTTAATTACAAAGGCCTTGCATCTTTCAAAAACGGTTTTGAAGATGTTACGGATTGTAGGTAAATGGTAATCAGGAATTTCCATTACAAATGGAGATACTTCCTCTTTAAAGGCCTGATTCTTTCTTAAAATAAGACCAGTAACCACAATTGAGAGAATAGAAATGAAGTAGACAAATGGTCCAAACCACCAGGCACCATCAAACACAGATGCAAAGATCATAGTCATGATAGGAAGCTTTGCAGAGCATGGAATAAAGTTGGTGGTAATTAAACCGATGCGACGCTCATTGATGTTATCAATGGTTTTATGAGCCATAAGAGCTGGCACACCACATCCTGTAGCAATAACCATTGGAATAAAGTTACGACCTGAAAGACCGAATCTTCTAAAAATATCATCTAGAATAAAGGCTACACGGGTCATATATCCTGACTGCTCTAAAAATGACAGGAAGAGGAATAAACAGATAATCTGTGGCAGGAATCCTAAAACTGCGCCGACACCACTAATCACACCATCTACTAAAAATGAATTAAGCCAGGCAGGAGCTTGCATAGTCTCTAAAAGAGAAGATACGCTTCCGCTTACAATATCACCAAAGAAATTGTCATTTAAATAGTCTGTGATGTTAGTAAACTCACGCTCTCCATCTTCATTGGTAACAGGAATAATATCTAGGTATGATGTAAAATACATCGCACCAAAATAAACAATTCCCATTACGATGAAAAATAATGGCAGAGCTAAAATTCTGTTTAGAACCACTCTATCGATAAGCTGGCTTATACTTTTCTTTTTGCTCTTTATACGACATAAAGATAAAATCTCATCAATCAAATCATAGCGGCGTTTTGCAAAGAACTCCTGACTGTCAATGCCGTAGCTGTCAGTTATTGCCTTTGCTGCATCATTTGCAGTCTGTATAAGCTCTTTATTATCCTGATAGGCTTTTTCGTAAACCTCATCACCCTGAATTAAAGATAAGGCAATAAATCTTTTGGCGCCTTCATAAGACACATGCTCTGATACCTTATCCTCAACCTTGGTGATTAAAGCAAAAACATCATCGCTTAAAATCTGTCTGTCTAATGGAGCTTTAGCGTTTTCAACAGCTTTATAAAGCTTTTCAAAACCTTCTTTATTAGATGCAGAGATATCTACAACCTCTACACCTAAGGCATTTGATAGCTTATCTAAATCAATCTGTATGCCCTGACTTTTAACAATATCCATCATGTTAACTGCAATAACCATTGGCTTGTTAAAGGTTAAAAGCTCGATTGATAATGACAAGGCTCTCTCAAGATGAGAACCGTCAACTACATTTAAAAA
Source organism: Aeromonadales bacterium (assembly GCA_012519775.1). GTDB lineage: Bacteria > Pseudomonadota > Gammaproteobacteria > Enterobacterales > Succinivibrionaceae > Succinivibrio. The sequence goes on from JAAYPN010000118.1 coordinate 14,620, forward strand.
GACATCGCACTCAGAGCTTACTAAAAAATCTCTGGTGACAATTTCTTCTGGAGAATAAGGAGATAAAGAGTAAAGACCAGGTAAATCAATTATCTTCCAGTCTTTTTCAAGGCTTAGGCCTTCAACTCTATCTACAGTAACACCAGGCCAGTTGCCTACATACTGATTTGAACCTGTTAAAACGTTGAATAAAGTGGTTTTACCGCAATTCTGATTGCCCATTAGTGCAACGGTGAGCTTAGACATTAGATAACCTCTACTAACATTGCATCTTCCTTTCGCAGTGTCAGTGCATAGCCTCTAACTACTATTTCGATTGGATCACCTAAAGGAGCTGTTCTTAAAAACTTAATTTTTGTTTTAGGAGTGATGCCCATATCAAGTAGTCGTCTGCGTAAAGAACTACCCTCTCCATTTACTTTTACCACTTCTACGATGGCACCTTGTTTAACGCGGTTTAATGTAATCATTTTTTCCTATCTGAATTTAAATAAAATGCAAAGAGCTATAAATAAGCTACCATTAACAGCGGTTAGTTTATGCTAACTATATTTTTATTGCAAGATTTTTATGCAGTTTCTGTAAATTATCACAGCTGATAAAAGTAATATCAGACATAACTTTTTTGATATTACGCACCACTTACCATAGTATTTCTAGGTTTTATACTGTTTATGACATATAATGCGACAAATTTCATCAATTTTTTTTTGGGGTTTCATGTTACACGCTGTTGATCCTAAAGGAAATTTCTTTAAATTTTTCAAGAAGATCCCATTTATTCTACAAATTGTAAATCGGCATGACTGCAGGTATTTTACTTGCATATGTTCTACCATCAGGTCAGCCTTATATCTATCTTTTAGGTGATCTTTTTGTATCAGGCTTAAAGGCAATTGCGCCATTACTTGTATTCGTACTTGTTTCAGCTTCAATTGCACGTCACACCAAAGGTGCTGACGCAAAATTAAAGCCAATCCTGGTGCTATATGTTGCAGCTATGTTCTTATCAGCTGCAGTTGCTCTTTTCATGGCAAGATTGTTCCCATCACCATTCTCAGTTCTTGCAGAAAAAGCAACAAGTAGCGCTCCACAGGAAGTATCAGACGTTTTAATCAGCTGCATTAAAATGGCTGTTGATAATCCTGTAAATGCAGTCATCTCTGGTAACTACATCGGTATTCTGTTCTGGGGTATCTTATTTGGTATTATATTTAGAGCTGCAAACGATCATACTAAGGCTGTATTATCAGACTTTGCTTTAATTGTAAGCGGCGTTGTTAGAATCGTGATCTGCTTTGCTCCTTTAGGTGTATTTGGCCTTGTTTACGCTTCATGCACAAAAAAAGGTGGCTTTGCAAACCTTCTAGGTTATGTTCACATTGTAGCTATTCTTGTTGCAACAATGCTAGTCATTGCTCTTGTGGTTACCTCTCTTCTTGTATTCCTAACCACCTTCAAGAATCCATATCCTCTTGTATTTACATCTATTATGCATTCAGCAATCACAGCTTTCTTTACAAGATCATCAGCTGCTAACATTCCTGTAAACCTTGCATTATGCGAGAAGTTAGGCGTACCTCGTGAGTCATACTCAATTTCAATTCCACTAGGCTGCACTATCAATATGTCAGGTGCTGCTGTTACCATCGTTATTATGACTATGGCCGCAGTAAACACATTAGGTATTGAAGTTAACTTTGGTACTGCTCTTTTAATGTGTGTTGCATCAGTTGTATGTGCTTGCGGTACATCAGGT
>JAAYPN010000119.1 GCA_012519775.1 Aeromonadales bacterium
AAAAGGATATTTGTGGAGCAATTAAAAATCCTTAAGTTTGCTCCTTAAATAAAGCGCCTTATCTGCCACCTGAGATTAAGTTTTATATCCTCAAAAAATTCCAGTGAGACTTTACTTTAGAGTCTTAGTTTTTCTGATAGCTTTTATATCCTGCGTGATTTGCTTATTTACAAAAGAAAAAACAAGAATAGAAAAAAGTTCTTAAGAAATCAGATACCTATCCGTTAAGTTATATAAGCAGGTTTTATATAACCTTTGGCTAATGAGCCAAGCCCAGGAGAGAAAAAAGGCGCAAGTCTTTTAAATGTTAGGCCTCTGGAATTTCCAGAGGCTTACGCTTTTTTGTGGAGAGTAAAATGACTGCTTACAAATAAGGAAACACTCTGTCCATTCCTTGCTATACTTGCAACCGAAATTTTTAAGGATAATTTTGTATAGCATGCTCTCTTTTTTCAGAAACAATTTAGACCTTAGTTGTGCGCTTGTACTGGCCGTAATATCATCATTTTTTGTGCAAAACTCATGGCAGAATACCCTAAATGCACTAAATCTGCCGGTTTTAATTTTATTATTCTGCCTGATGGTGGTTGTAGCTGGATTCAGACGAGTAGGCCTTTTAGACAGACTCTATAAAAAGTGCTTTAATTTTGTAGATAACACAAGAGCACTTGCCAGACTTTTTATCTTTTTAAATTTCTTTATTTCAATGCTTGTTACTAATGATGTTTCTTTAATCATCTTTGTACCGCTGGCAATTAAGGCTCTGATTAGTATCAATCGTGATGATTTACTGATACCTGTAGTCTCACTTCAGACTATTGCTGCTAACATGGGAAGTATGCTCACTCCAATTGGCAATCCGCAGAACCTCTTTATTTTTACCTATTTTAACTATGATATCTGGCACTTTTTTAAGGTGACTGCACCTGTATATATTGTCTGCGGTGTACTTTTATTTATTTTTACACATTTTATTGATAAAGGCAGATTACATATTTCAAAAGCTTCAATTCCTCCTATGCCTGTGTTTAAAACCTCAGTTTTAGGAGTCCTGTTTTGCATAGCAATTGCATGTGTTTTAGGTTTTTTAAATGTATATTTTCTGCTTGCAGTTGTGGTAGTTGCAGTCACCTTTATTGAAAAGCGTCTGTTTATCTATGCTGACTACAAACTCTTACTGCTTTTTGTGCTGTTGTTTATCTTTGTAAACAACATTTCATCAACTGACATGATAAAAGAGGCTGCAAGTGACTTTGCAGGACACTATGAGTACTTTGTATCATTATGCCTGTCTCAGATCATAAGTAATGTACCTGCAACCGTGCTTTTATCAGGTTTTTCTAAAAACGCTGATGCCTTGCTCTTAGGTGTCAATGTAGGTGGCTTAGGAACAATTATTGCCTCTATGGCAAGTCTAATCTCTTTTAAGGCATACGTAAAAGTTGATGGAGCAATGCCACTTTATTACCTTAAAAAATTTACCAAATACAATCTTCACTTTTTGTTAGTACTCGTATGTCTACACTTTATCTTTCCAAAGCTTTTTTAATTGTATTTGAGCATATAGACAGGCATTATAAAGTATAATAGTTGAAGTTTTTACGGAGCATAATTACATGGCATTATCATTTTTTGCAACCTGCCCTAAAGGTTTGGAAACTCTTCTATTAAACGAGCTTAATGAGCTTGGAGTACAAAGTGCTAAAGAAACTGTAGCCGGTGTCTCCTTCAAAGGCGATTTTACAACAGGTATGAAAGCATGCCTGTGGTCTCGTTTTGCTTCCCGTATCCTACTTGAGATGTCAGAGTTCTTCTGCGAGACTGACACAGAATTATACATAGGTGCCAATGGTGTAGCATGGGAAAAGTATTTTGATAAGACCAATACCATTGCAGTTACCTTCTCAGGCACAAATGAGTCTATCAGAAACACTCAGTATGGTGCTTTAAAGGTAAAGGATGCTATCTGTGACAGATTACAGACCACACAAGGTGGCAGACCTAATGTAGATAAAGATAATCCTGATGTTGTAATCAACTGTCACTTAGATAAAAGGGGCAGTGCCAACATCTTAATTGATTTATCAGGAAGAGCTCTGTTAAAGCGTGAATATCACCGTGGTACAGGTCCAGCTCCTTTAAAGGAAAATCTAGCTGCAGCCATGATAAAGAGATCAGGTTACAATCTTGAGAACTTTTTAGATCCTATGTGTGGTTCAGGCACACTTCTTTTTGAAGCGGCAGCTCTTGCAACAGACACAGCTCCTGGCATTCGCCGTGAGCACTATGGTTTCTTCAATCTAAAGCAGTTTGATAAAGATGCATGGGATGCTTTAATTACCGAGGCTCGTGAGCGCAGTAAGATTGGTATTGAAAAAGCCGTTTCTAAGGGCGTACAGATTGTAGGCTTTGATTTAGATGAGTACATTGTAGATATAGCAAATGAGAATGCTCAGAAATCAGGCTTTGCTGATCTTGTTCATGTATATCACTGCCCAGTACAGAATATTTACAATCCTTTTAAAAACGAATTGAAGGTAACTATTGTTACAAATCCTCCATATGGTAAGAGAATGGGTAACTTCAATGAGTTGATTTCCTTATATACCATCATCGGTGCAGTCTTTAAAGAGCACTTTAAGGGCGCCCGTGCTGCTGTAATTTCATCATCAACAGAACTTTTATCCTGCATGAGATTACACTCAAACAAGGTATATAAGCTTTATAACGGTGAGTTACTCTGTCAGTTAAGAGTCTTTGACATCAATGAAACAGGCGAGTTATCTCAAAGAGAAGAAGTAAACATTGAGATTGCAAAAGATTTCTCAAACCGTTTAAAGAAGAATATTGCCAATATGCAGAAGTGGGCAAAGAATGTAAACATCAATGCCTACCGTGTATATGATGCTGATGTTCCAGAGTACTCAGCTGCTATTGATTATTATGACGGCTACTATGTAATTCAGGCCTACAAGGCTCCAGCTAAGGTAAATCCTCGTGTTGCCAAGCGTCATGAGCTTGATATGTTAAGTGCAACTGTAGAGGTTACAGGTGTACCTGGCGATAAGGTTATCCTAAAGAGCCGTGAGGTTCAAAAGGGTGACAGCCAGTATGAGAAGGCACAGGAACAGAGAAATGAGTTTATTACTGTAAATGAGGATAATGCCTTATTTAGAGTAAATTTGTTTGATTATCTAGATACAGGTCTTTTCTTAGATTCTCGTTTAATCAGAAAGCTGATAAAAGAAAGCTCAAAGGACAAGGATGTATTAAACCTGTTCTCATATACCTGCACAGCATCAGTTGCTGCAGCTTTAGGCGGTGCTAAATCCACCGTATCTGTAGATATGTCAAAGACCTATTTACAGTGGGGTATGGAAAACCTCAAGTTAAATAACCTATCACTTGAGAACAACGAGTTTATTCAGGCTGACTGTCTTGCATGGCTATCAAAAGATCAGGGCAGATTATTTGATTTAATCTATATCGATCCACCTACCTTCTCAAACTCAAAGAGAATGGAGACAAGCTTTGACGTAAAGCGTGATCAGGTGGCATTACTGTCAAATCTTACCCGTCATTTAAAGGATGGCGGGCGTGTGATCTTCTGTACCAACCACAGAGGCTTTGTTCTTGATGAATCTATTAAAGACTATGGCTTTGAGGTTAATAATATTTCACAGAGCACTCTGCCACGTGATTTTATCCGTGACAAGAAGATCCACTCCTGCTTTGAACTTGTATTTACAAGAGAGAACATGACAAAGCAGCCAGAGCCTATGACCAGCAATAATGCCGATCCTAGATGGCAGAAGACACTATCTGTTAAGAAAGATAACTATCATGACTATCAGAGCTCAAATGACTATGAGCGCGATAAGGACGGCTCTTATGACAGAAGACGTACCTTCAAAGAAGAAGCTCCAACCAACAAGGTATGGGGTAGTGCCAAGAAGAGTACTAATTCAAGCTCTAAATACTCCACACCAAAGCAGTCAAGATTCAGACGTGAGGATGCTAGCAGGGATGACAATAGAGGGTTTGCAAACGGTCATGACAGACGTGACTCATACAAAGGTGCAAAGCCTAAGTCAAAGCCACGTGTATTCGGCCCTGACGGAGAAAAAGATTTATAATGAGTCTTGTATCCATTATTGATGCTTATTTAAATAACGGCGCCGACAAGCTTCTTGAAGGCGCCAACCTTTCAATTGAAGAGCAGGAAAGGATCTGTCTTGTAGGTCGTAACGGTACAGGTAAATCCACCTTATTAAGTCTGATTCAGGGAACACGTGAATTAGATGCAGGCAGAGTAATCGTCCAGAGCGGTCTTAAAATCGCCACCTTATGTCAGGATCCACCATCGTATGAAACAGGAACTGTTTACACCTTAGCTGCAAGCGGTGTTCCTGTAGTAGGTGATGCTTTATCAAAATTCTCTGTATGTGAGGATGTCCATGAGCAGATGGAACTCTCATCCTTTATTGAAAAGCATGACGGCTGGCAGAAGGATGCTGTTGTAAAGAAGATCCTAAATAAGATTGGACTTGATCCAAACCTACCTTTAAAGGATCTATCAGGTGGTAACCGCCGTAAGGTTGCTCTAGCAGCAGCTCTTGCCTCAGAGCCAAAACTTCTGCTTCTTGATGAGCCTACCAACCATCTTGATATTGAATCTATCTCCTGGTTTGAAGAGGTCTTAACAGGTTTTGATGGCGCTATTGTCTTTGTAACCCATGACAGACTATTTGCTGATAACTGTGCAACACGTATTGTGGAGCTAGATAGAGGCAAGATGTACTCTTATCCTGGAAGCTTTAATAAATATCTTGAGCTTCGTGAAGAGAGATTGCGCAAAGAGGAGCTTGCCAACAAGGAATTTGACAAGGTTCTAGCTCAGGAAGAGGCTTGGATTAGACGTGGTGTTAAAGCCCGTCTTGCAAGAAACGAAGGCAGAGTTCGAGATTTAAAGGAATTGCGTGAGCAGCGTGCAGCAAGACGTGATCGCATGGGTAATGTGATCATGGAGGCTAACGGTGCTACAAGAAGCGGTAATCTTGTTTTTGAGATTAAAGACTTAAATGTAAGTTTTAACGATAAGGCTGTAATTAAAGACTTTTCAGCTACTGTAATGCGAAAAGACAGAATCGGTATTACAGGTCCGAACGGTAGTGGTAAGACCACACTTATCAAGTCTTTATTAGGTGAGATTAAACCTACAAAAGGCAGAGTAAGAGTAGGTGTGAATGTTGAAATTCAGTATTTTGACCAGTACCATGAGGCTCTTGAGTTTGATAAAACTGTGGCAGATAACGTAGCTGATGGACATACAGAAGTGTGCATCAATGGTAAGAATAAACACGTTATCTCTTATCTGTCTAATTTCTTATTCACAGGTCGTCGCGCAAGATCACCTGTTAAGATCCTCTCAGGCGGAGAAAAAAATCGTCTGCTGCTAGCAAGGTTGTTTGCTAAAAGCTCAAATGTTCTAATCATGGATGAGCCTACAAATGATCTTGATTTAGAAACTCTTGATTTACTCGAAGATTTAATCAGTACCTATGAAGGTACAGTTATTGTTATCAGTCACGACAGGCGTTTTATCGACAAAGTCGCAACTGAGACCTGGGTGTTTGATGGCAATGGTAACATTGAATCTGTAGTTGGTGGCTGGTCTGATGTACAAAGCTACTATCAGAGAATTCAAAAAGATAAAGATGTAGCAGTTGCTAAAGAAAACACCGTTACTGTTAAAGAGCAGATTGCCAAACCTAAAAAGGAAAGTAAGGGACTTACCTTTACACAACAGCATGAGCTTAAAGAGTTACCTTCAAAACTTGAAAGTGCCGAGGCAAAATTGCAGGAGATTGATGATGGATTAAATGATCCTAATCTTTATGCACAGGGAGCTGAAAAGGCGCAAGATCTTGCAAAACGAAGAGAAGAGCAGCAAGCTATAGTAGATGCTCTATACGCAAGATGGGAAGAGTTAACCATATTGGAGAACAGTTAATGTCAGCTATTTTTTCAAAAATCGATTTACATACTCACTCAACAGCATCTGATGGTCAGTACACACCAACACAACTTGTACAAAGGGCAATTGACAGAGGTCTTACTCATATAGCCCTAACTGATCATGACAGTGTTTTAGGAGTTGAAGAGGCAAGGAAAGCTGCTGAGGGTAAGATTGCGCTTATTCCTGGCGCTGAACTTTCAACCAGCTGGAAGAATCAGCAAATCCATATCGTTGGTCTTTTTATTGATATTAAGTCAGATGCTCTTACAAAATATCTTGAAGGTCAAAGAGAAAAGCGTGTGGAAAGAGCTATGGAAATCGGCGCAAAGCTTGAAAAACAGGGCTTTAAAGATCCATATCAGACCTGTGTAAATGAGGCAAGTCCTGGCGCTTCAATTACCCGTGGTAATTATGCCCGTTACATCGTAAAGATGGGCAGGGCTCAGAGCACCAATGAGGCTTTTGACTACTATTTAAAGAAAGGTAAAAGCTGTTATGTGGCAACACACTGGCCTGATATTCAGGTTGCAGTTGATGCCATCAAAGCTTCAGGCGGTATTCCTGTAATGGCGCACCCAAGACGCTATGATCTTACCAACACCAAATTAAGAGAGCTTTTAGAGTACTTTAAATCATGTGGTGGTGAGGCTATGGAAGTATCATCTCCACAAATGAGTCCAAGTGATTATGATTACTTATGCTCATTGTGCGAAAAGTATGGCTTTATGGCTTCATTTGGGTCGGACTTCCACAATGAAGGCTCTTACAGAGAGCTTGGTTTAAATCTTAGAATGAAAGATGAGCTGACTCCTGTATGGCGCACTAAAAATGCTGAGCCATATCATTTTGAGAACTAATATGATTCATGTCTGCAATGCAGACATGATTTGAATTATCAATATCTACTTTTTTGTAAGTCTTGATAAAGGTGAGGCGCTGTTTTGTACAGGAGTGTTGATATCAACCTTAAGACCATCTTGAGCACCAGCGTCAAAGCCATCCTTATAGCAAGGTCTTGAGCGCATTTTATAGCCTTTTAATGCAGGCATTTGATCTTCAATACACTTATCAATAGAGCTTTCAATTTCCTTTGGATTTACATAAGCTTCAACTTTCTGTAAAAGTGCATCAAAATATCCCTGAACATAGCTTGCCTTTAGAGTAGTACCTATCTGCTGCAGATAGCTCATGGCTGTTGTAGAGGATTTTATCTGATCTAAAACGTAGGATAATTCAGCATCGCTTGCATCAGGATCGGAGGCAATTTTTCGAGCCTTGGCATTGGCGTTTCTCTGAATAAGCATAAAGATATCCATGCCGCCTTTTATAGCGGTTCTTAAAGCACATCTGTATAGATTTTCTTTTCTTGAGTAGCTCTTTTTGGCTCTTATAAAACCGCGAGACAGAGTAACGAACAGATATTCAATAGTTGGCAGTAACTCTACAGGTCCTATAAATATAACTTCAGCGGTATTAGATGAACTGGTATTTGAAAGAATAGGTCTTATACCAAAAGCCTTTTGCAGCACCAGAAGAAGATATGACACTTCTTTTGTCCTGGTAAGTCCTCTTAATGTAGCAACTTTTATGGTATCAATCTTTTTATTATTTAAATCACTCTCATCAATATGATGCTGCTCCATAAGCTTCTTTGCACGTGCCAGAGCAATGGATGCCTCATTCTGATTTGAGCTGTACGAGAGCGCGAGAAGCTTTTGTATGCGGTCTATAAGATCATTTTTTGTCATAATTTTTATCATCTAAACAGATGTATCAGGTATGGTACTTTAAAATAATCTTAAATAACATTCTGAAATTATTCAATTTTTTTAACTTAGTTGGTTCAAGTACCTCTAAGCAATGTTTGCTATAAACGACTATTAGCAATAATTATAATAATATAAACAACAATAATAAGAGACAATATGACAGATAAATAAGAACAAAAAGGTGTGTTTAAACGTGCTTTGGATTATATAAGAGGTAGAGCTATTCCTTGGTATGTAGTGTATTTAATTATAGTTATCTACTTTTAAATGCACTTAATATAAAATTTATAACTCACTTTTATGATATTGCTTTAAAGTCAGACGCTGACAATATTCCTTTTTTAATTACACCTCCTTTTCTTCTGATAACAGGGGCAGCAGTTGCCTATTATGCCTATAAATACGGCATTATCTTCAGTTACTAGATGATGGTTAATATGCTGCAGACAAACGTGTTAGATGCTAAATCCTATTATTCACTGCAGGCTGTAGGCGCTGTTTTTCTTTTAGGTGTATTACCAGTTGTTGTTCTCTTAACAGTATAGATAAAATGGCTTGAGTCATTTTTACGTGGACTTTTACAGCGTTTTGACATTGTTTTTGCATCAGTGCTCGTGATTGTTTGAAGTGCAATTCCTTTTTATCAGATTACGCCCCAATTGGCTGCAACAACAATATCCTAAGACTTGAGTTCTCACCATATAACTATGTCTGGTATAGCATTAAAGAGATAAGACTTACATATTTTGCTCCAGAGTTTGCCCTTGAGGAGATTGCATCAGTCTGTATTATTGATAATGATGGAGAAAGCCCTGAAATCTATGTGATGATTTTAGGAGAGACTGCCAGAGCACATAACTTCTAGTTCAACGGTTACAGCAGAAACACCACGCCATATACTGATGGAGTTAAAAAAGCAATCGGATTTAGCTCAGTTAAAACATGCACTACAGCAACAGCTGTATCTGTTCCATGCATGTTCTCTACAATGACAAAAGATGAGTACAATGAGAATCGTGCCTATATTTCAGTTATCTTGTGGATATCCTGCATTATGCAGGCTATAAGATAGCCTGGTACGATACCGATGGCGGTTGTAAGGGCGTTTGCAAGGGCGTCTGCAAGAGAGTTACAAATGAAATCATCCAGGCATCAGCAGTCAAAGACAAATCAAAGTGCGATGGTGACACCTGCTATGACTCCATTCTTTAGATAAACTCCATGACAGTCTTTTAGTGGCTGAAAAAAAAGCAGAGTGCTGTTATCTTTTACACCTTATGGGAAGTCACGGACCAATCTATTACAAGAGAACACCAGAGGATAAAAAGATCTTCTTCCCAATCTGCTACAGAGCAGATATTGAAAACGGCTCTTTAAAGCAGATTGTAAATTCATATGACAATAGTATTGTTTATACAAACTTTATTCTAAAGAGTGTGATTGACGAATTATCAAAGTATCAGGATGATTTTTTTGTACAGGCCTTTCTTTTATGTGACGTGATTTCAATATTTATATTGAGATTCTTTTGAAAAATAAAACTCATAGTATTATAAAATTTATGAAAAAAGGCTTGAGTAATTGAAATTTACCCATGCAGTTATTTTGCGATTAGCGTATAAGAAAGGATAAAAATATGTCTAAAAAGGTAGTTATTGCAGGTGTGAGCGTTTTAGCACTTGCTGTTGCCGGATATTTTGCAGGTGTTTACTATACAGGCGTTAAAACTTCACAGATGCTATCCTCTACCAAAGAGGTAGTAGCAAATTACTGTCAGACTAACCATATCGATTTAAAAGCTTCATATGAAGAAGTAGAGCATGGCTTTTTTACAGATCACGGTAAGTTTATTGTAGAGTACAAAGGCGAGCAGAAAGAAATCAAAGCTGATGTAAACAAAGGATTTTTAAATGCTCAAATCGATTTTGATACTGAAGCTTTAGTTACAGCTCTTTCAAGAAACGAAGCCTTTGTAAAAGAATCAATCAGTGCAGAAGCTAATGTTAAAGCCAACGCTTTTAGCTCTGATGTAGAATTTGCCTTAAATGCAAAAGCTGATTATCAGGATGCAACTAAAAAGAGTTTCAACACAGCTGTAAATATCAGTGTTACTGGTGATGAGAAGGTAGTATCTTCAATTAACATCGACAGCCTTGATTTTGAAGATATTTATGTAGGTAACATCAGTGTTAATTCACAGGCTACAGGCTTAAAGAAAATCGAGAATTTAGGCAACGGTAAGATTGTGCTGTCTGATATTAGAACCAAGATGTTTGATTCAAAGACCCTGTCATTAGAGTTTAACAGCTTTGATTATGACAAAGATGGTAACTTTAAAGAGAACATCAAATTATACGGTGATAATCTAAATTACATGAAGGATTACAATATTGATGTAACCTTATCTCCTTTGAATATCAATAAGATTTATGAGGCATCTCAAAAGGAAAACAACAATCCTTATGAGGCATTTAACTCTATTTCTAACATTGATATTGCACACCTTGATTTAACCTTAAATCGCGATTTAGGTATGTTCATTGGTGTACGTGATTTAGATAAATTACCATTAACCTCAAAAGGCAGCTTTACTGTAGGCGAACCTGGTAACTTCCGCTCTGTAAACGGCTCACTTGAGATTAACTCAATCTCTAACAATGGCGCAGAGCAGTTCATAAAAGAGAAAGATGGTAAGTTTGTAGCTTTAATTGAAGTACAAAACGGCAAGGTATTCTTAAACGGTGCACCATTCCTTTAAGATAAAGATTTTATAATCAAAATGGCTCATCTTTGTATGGGCCATTTTTGACTCAACACAATTACATGTAGTCTTATTCAATTATAGAAACAGGTATGAAGAATGTAATAAGGAAGTGGAAAATAAGCAGGATAGAAAACCTATCTTCAGGTGCAGTGCAAAGAAGATAGGATTAGCAATAAATTATTTGTCGTATAACTCTTCTAGAGTTTTTACAAATATCTGGTGCAGCTTATCAAGATCTTCAACTTTAACTCTTTCATCGACCTTGTGGATTAAGCTTGCTACAGGACCAAACTCAACAGTCTGAGTGCCAAGTGGTCTTATAAATCTACCATCAGATGTACCACCTGATGTGCCAAGTGTAGGAGTAACGTCAGTTACTTTAATAATTGAATTGTATAGTGCATCGATTAACTTGCCGTCTTTAGTCAGGAAAGGATCACCTTCTGCTCTAAATTCCATCTGGCAATCGATGTTTAATGATTTTGCAACCTGACGAACGTGAGCTTCAATTTTTTCTGGAGTCTGTAAATCATTCCATCTGAAGTTGCAGCGTAAATAGCAGCTTCCTGGAATTACGTTGTCAGCCCCTGTACCTGCCCTGATATTTGATACCTGGAAGGAGGTTGCAGGGAAGAATGGGGTTCCATTATCAATTGGGTTATTGAGCATTCCCTGTATGAATCTGCTTGCTTCAAATACGGCATTTTTAGCGTATTGTTCCATTGCTGCGTGGCCTTGAATACCCTTGATATTGATAGTGGCATTTAAATCTCCGCGGCGACCGTTTTTGATGGAATCACCAAAAACCTTATCGCTTGAGCATTCGGCAATTAGGCAGTAGTCTGGGATCAGATTCTGCTTTTTCATATAGTCAACTACATATGGGGTTGCTCCTATTGCGTCACCCTCTTCGTTAGATGTAAGTAGAAGTCCTATAGTTCCGATGTGATTCTGATGTTTCTCAACATACTCACACATTGCGGTGATCATGGCAGCATCACCACCTTTCATGTCAGAGCTGCCACGACCATATAGGTAATCTTCGCCATCAAATTTAATGATGTCTCCACAGAATGGAGGATAGAGCCAGGCGCTTTCATCGCCTGTAGGAACAACGTCAGTGTGACCTAAAAATAAAAGGAAAGGAGCATTGAGACCGTGAAGTGCCAATAGATTAGTAACACCGTTTTCCTGAATGGTATAGCAGGTAAAACCAAGAGGTTTTAAGATATCTTTTACAAGATCCTGGCATCCATTGTCATCAGGTGTAACGGACTTGATTCTAACTAATTGTTGAGCAAGTTTTACAGTCTTGGATAGCTCCATTTTTTAATCCTTATATAAATTATGCTTCACTATTAACTTTCTGCTCAGATCTCTGCTCCTGCTTCTTATCTAAAGTTAAGAATAGATTTGCAAGGATGGTACCTGAGATTGAGTGCCATACGCAGGATACAGCTGATGCAATTGCAGCTTCTGCACAGGTTAGGAAGAACTTACCGCATAGACCAGTTGCCAAACCTGCGTTCTGAGCACCAACTTCGATAGATAAATTTATCTTTTTAGCTGTGTTCATACCGAAGAATTTAGCTGCAAAATAACCTAGGATATAACCTAATGCATTGTGGAAGAAAATGCAAACAAAGATTACAAGACCTGAGGTTAGGAAGATTGAGCCATGAACAGAGATTACGCCGCCTACGATTAGTGTAAATCCGATTACAGCAACGCCAGGCATGATCTGACGAACGTTCTCAAAGAACTTGTACTTATGGAACATAATGTTACATAGTGAACCGATTGCTACAGGGAAAATAGTAACCTTTAACATGAACTTGAACATATTCCATAGATTGATATCAATTGTCTGACCTACAAGGAAATCAACTAATCATGGAGTAGCAACAGGTGCAACTAGTGTTGAAACAGTGGACATACCAACTGAGAAAGCAACATCACCTTTGCATAGGAAGCTCATGATATTAGAACAAGGGCAGCAGCCTACAAGAACTAGACCTAAAGTCAGACCGTCTGACAGGTTGAATGTTCTTGCAAGAGCAATCGCAATTAAAGGCATGATGGTAAATTGTGCTACAGCGCCGATTAGAATATCAAATGGTCGCTAAGCAAGGATTCTGTAGTCCTGTCTGCCAAGAGTCATACCTATAGACAGCATAATGATGCCTAGAATAACAATCTGTGTATTGCCTTTAGCAAATGCACATGATTCAGGAACGAAATACGCCAGTACTGCTGTCGCGATAACAAAAAGTGCTGTGAACTTTGAAAGTACACGACTTAAAGCCACTAAAAATGAAATTTAAAAATACCTCTATTTAAAAATTACCTGTCAATAGTTATTCATATAACTAATCAAGAATATTTATTACTTGATAAATGCAATTGTACAAACATCCTGTAAATTGTTAAAAGAACTCAACTTTTGCATTTCAAAAATTGAGTAAAAACGTTAAATATTAACGGTCTAGCACCGGTTTTGCTCTTTAAAATATGATTTTTGATTATGAAGCCTTAGGTGGTATGTAAATACACTGATAAA
>JAAYPN010000120.1 GCA_012519775.1 Aeromonadales bacterium
CAGCAGATTGAGTTTTTAGAAATTGTTAAATAAAAGGAAGGATATAAAATTAGGCTAAAATTGTTCAACGTTTAGCTGAAAAACTGTTCAACCTTTAAACGCTAAGTGTTCAACGTTTAGAAGAAAAATGTTTGCACTTAGCGTTATTCTCCAGGCTCAAAAATACAAATTCCAATTAATTTTCTAGATTAATGTTCCACGTGGAACATTAAATAATAACACTGAGATTTTTTATTAGAATCTCCATAATCAAAAACCTAGTACATTAAATTCCAGTTGCGAAATATTTATATTTTACACTTAACAGACTGCTGTATATCGCGCTAGCTAAAGTTAGACCAATTTGAAAATGACATTTTAATAACATAGACATATTTTAAATTATTCAACAACTATCAGTATTATTTGAGTTATTTTTTAAATTTCAATTTTCTAGATGATAATAAAACTAATGATTTTGACCTTGCGGCACTGAATGCTTAAGAAAACATATGATCTAAATATTATACATGTTCGTATATAAACGCGTAATATCCTGTTAGGGAATTTCCAATCATAGATTCATTTTTAATCCAGATAATTGCGGCATACTTACAAGTATTTCCAATAATATTACATCATATCGGAAGCACTATTAGTTGAGTATTATCACGTGTTATCGGTCTACGTACGAATGTAAAAAATAACTAGTTCGCTATAACGAAAAAAGGTTATAAAATAAGCAAAGTGGCAAATTATATTAGAAATTGTTACCAGAAATAACGAATAGTAATTGATTATGAGAATATTTGTAATCAATCATTATTTCTCAGATATTTACACGACTCTTAAAATTATCAATCCATGAATGTATGAAGTAACTTTTCATATCTTCATAGAAATTCGAACTTTCTTGATAAAAAATTTAGAATATATTTATTAAGCATTCAAAATCCATTTGCAGAAATTGGACGCACCTCATGGAAGACTTAATTATATTTGAATATAACGCTATTAATATCTACACAATTTCACAAATATTTTGATGATGAAAATAAGAAATTGCCGATTAATATGTACTAAGAAAAACAAATTATGAAATGATGCTCTTTAGACTTGCCCTTGTAGCTGAAATCATAAGAATATTTCGTAAAAGAAATAATTGAGTTATTTTAAATCAAAAATTTTAATTAATGTTCCACGTGGAACAATTAATGTTTTTGGATTTGAGACATAAAAAAAAGCTTAACAGCTTGTAACAGCTATTAAGCTTTATTTGAATCGTCAATATGTTAGATATCGATAGTTGCTTTGGATGCGTTCTCTGCGATGAATATCTTTCTATTCTCTACATTCTCGCCCATTAGCTCTTCGAATAATCTATTTGCTTCCATTGCATCGGTGACACTTACCTTTAATAAGGTTCTTGTATCAGGATTCATTGTAGTTTCAGAAAGCTGCTCTGGAGACATCTCGCCCAAACCTTTGTAACGCTGAATCTTAACACCTGTGAAGCCTTGCTTCATTAGAAACTCATATGCTTCATGGAAGTTCTTTACAGGATACTCGGTTTCGCCAACCTTAATAAAGCCTGATGATTCGATTAAACCACAGATCTTAGAGTTCATATTCTTCAATAGAATAAAATCAGATGAACTTAAGAAAGCCTCATCAAGCTCATAACGGTAATCAATGCCATGTACATGGTGAATGAGAACTGGGTAATTTGTATTGTTAATTGCGTCATGTCGTACATCACTCTTGTAGAAAACGCCTTCCGCATTATTCTTAGGTAGTAACTGAATAAAACCTTCAGCCCATGCCTTAGTGTCCGACTCAGAAGCCTGAATGTCATGTGTTAATAGTTTGTAGTTCATTAGATTTATAATTATATCTTTATCAAACTTCTGACTTAACTTACCCATTCTGGACATTACCTTGTTATAGTCCTGGAATAAAGACTCCAAAGCCTCACCAGAAATAGGTGCAGCTTCTTTATTTACAAATAAAGAGCCGGCCTCAACAGCCATATTGGTCTTATACTGTAAAGCTTCTTTATCACTTAATACATAAGTAACCTGCTTTCCCTTCTGATACTTGTATAAAGGAGGCTGGGCAACGTATACATAGCCACGCTCAATAAGTTCTGGCATATGGCGATAGAAGAAGGTCAATAATAAAATTCTAATATGAGCGCCGTCAACGTCAGCATCAGTCATAATGATAACGTTGTGATATCTAAATTTATCTGGATTGTACTCATCTTTACCAATACCACATTCAAAAGCACTTACTAGAGTACCAATCTGCTGTGAATTTATAATCTTATCGAAAGAAGCCTTTTCTACGTTTAGGATCTTACCTCTTAAAGGAAGAATTGCCTGGAACTTAGAATCACGACCATTCTTAGCTGAACCTCCCGCTGAATCACCCTCCACTAGGAAGATTTCTGATAGAGCAGGGTCTTTTTCACGGCACTTAACAAGTTTATCAGGAGCAACGTTTAATCCGATAGTTGAGTTTTTACGTGATAAATCACGTGCCTTTCTCATAGCATCACGAACACGTGCTGTTTCGATAATCTTACCGCAGATTAAATCAGCATCCTTTGGGTTCTCTTGTAGGAAATATTCAAGATTTTCTGCAACTGAAGTTGCTACAGCTGAAGTTGCTTCAGAAGAAACCAACTTATCCTTTGTCTGTGATGAGAACTTAGGATCTGGCATCTTAACAGAAATTACAGCTGTTAAACCTTCACGTGCATCATCACCAGATGTGCTTACTTTGAATTTCTTGGTATAACCTTGTTTTTCTAGGAATGAGTTAAAGGTTGACGTTAAAGCACGCTTAAAGCCAGCAAGATGGGTACCGCCATCCCTTTGAGGCACGTTGTTAGTGAAGCAATACACATTCTCAGTATAAGCATCAGTCCACTGCAAACCTATCTCAACTGAGATATAGTTATCACATGCTTTTGTAAAATGGATTACATTCTTATTTAGAGCTTTTTTCCCCTTATTTAAATAAGAAATAAATTCACCAATACCGCCTTCATGATGGAAAACTTCCTGCTTTGCAGGATCATCCCTTAAATCAGTTAAGGTTATTTTAATACCTGAGTTTAAGAAAGATAACTCACGTAATCTCTTGGCAAAATTTCCAAAAATAAAAGTGGTATTAGAAAAGATTGATGGAGATGGCCAGAATCTTACCATAGTTCCAGTTTCTTCAGAATCACCAATAATATGAAGTGGTGCTTCTGGTTTACCGCCATCTAAATAAACCTGCTGCCATATATGACCTTCACGCTTAATTGTTAATTCTAATCTGTCTGATAAAGCATTTACAACAGAAATTCCTACACCGTGCAAACCACCAGATACTTTATATGAATTAGAATCGAACTTACCACCAGCATGTAAAACTGTCATTACAACTTCAGCTGCTGAAACATGCTCTTCAGGGTGCATTGCAACTGGAATACCACGGCCATTATCAGCACAAGATACAGAACCGTCTTCATGTACAGTTACTTCAATATGATTACAAAAACCAGCTAAAGCCTCATCGATAGAATTATCTACGGCCTCAAAAACCATGTGATGAAGACCAGAACCGTCGTCAGTATCACCAATGTACATGCCTGGGCGTTTACGTACAGCCTCAAGACCATGCAAAACCTTAATACTACCAATATCGTAATCGTTATTATTTTCTACTGACATTTGTTCCTCACAAAGTTTTTTATATGGAATCCGTTGTACACCTGCTAACTAATAGCATTTGCAATATCCAGATATAGAACACTTTCTACATTAGGAAGATCCAACTCTTTTGTTATATTTGTTATGAAAACTTGGCTTTCCAAACGAACTAATTCGCCAAGTAATAATTGTTGAGAGTTTTTATCCAACTCTGAGCTTAGATCATCAACCAAATATACAGATGTTTTACCTGTCTGAGACTTTAAAAGTTCTCCTTGAGACAATCTCATTGCACAAACAAGCAATTTTAACTGACCTCTAGAGAGTGTCTCACTAGCTGAAAAACCATTACATTTAAGTTTAAGTTCAGCACGGTGACAACCATAAAAAGTATACCCTAAAACACGATCTTTTTCAAGATTAGAATCAAGCACGGAGCGCAACTGCAAGCCATTTTGCCAACCTTTTTGGAAGATAACTTTAACATCAAATTTTGGTAAAAACACACGTATTTTTTCAACTAAAATTGGAGTTAGTTTTTCGATATATTCCTCTCTGAATTTTGAAATAAGTTCACCATAATGAGCAAACTGATCATCCCAGACTCTGATACTTTCAATATCACTATGATTCTTCAGTAAGGTATTTCGCTGCAAAAGTAATTTTCTATATCTCATCCATGCATCTTTAAAATCTGGATTCGAATAATATACTCCCCAATCCATGTAATTTCTGCGTAATTCAGGACCATCAGTAATTAATTCAATTCCTTGAGGATGAATAACCTGTACACAAATCTTTTCTACTAAATCGACAAGTCTTGATGAATTCTGATTATTAACTTTAACCTGAATATCTTTATTTCGGTGACGACAAATGGCAATACTGTCAGTGATTGCCTTATGGTTGTCAACCTGTGCTGAAATTACAAAAAAAGGCTCCTCATTTCTTATTAGAGAGCTGATTTTAGATGTTCTAAAGGATCTACCCAGCCCAAGATAGGAAATTGCCTCTATCAATGATGTTTTACCTGATCCATTTATGCCATGGATTACATTAAAACTTGAAGATGGATTGAGTTGTACTAAGGGAAGATTTCGAAAATTCTGAATGAGGAGACGTGTAATGTTCATAAACTATAGGTATAGAGGCTATTGTTAAAATAGCCTCTGAATACAAATTAAACCACTACTTTACTGATGATGTAACTTGACTTGATGCCGCAGTCATTGATTTCAGTCTCAGGCTTAATTAGCACATGAACCATAGGCTGACTAAAACAGAACACTACATTATCAGATTTAATTACACTAAGCACATCACGAACATATTGAGCATTTAAAGAAATCTCGATTGGGGTCTGTGCTTCTGGTAAAGGTAATGTTGCTGTAGCAACTTCATGCTCTGAGTTTTCAGAACGTAAATCAACTTTACCATCACCAAAGTTAAAGGTAACACCATTAACTCGCTTTGAAGAAAGTACAGATACCTGCTTAATCAGATTTGCAAATGTATCTCTTGGAATACTAATCTGAGAATCGATTGTTCTTGGAATTACAGTACGTACATTAGGATAACCGCAGATAATCTGTTTTGAAATTAAACTGTAGTTGTTACATGTAGTCATTACAGCATTCTTAGTGAATGACAAAGTAACATCTGATTCTCCATTTTCTTCAACAATCTTAGATAACTGAAGAGCACATTTCTTGGTGATGATTGCACCGAATGCATTCTCTGTTGGAACTTGATTCTCAAGATTTGTCTCAAGAATAGCCATTCTATGACCATCTGATGTAAAGATTTCTAACTTAGTGCCATTTAACTCAAAACGAACGCCTTTTAGATAATCTCTAAAATCTTCATTTGAAACGCAGAAAGATGAAGATTCAATGATATTCTTTAACTGTTTTTGTTTTAGAACAATTGTCTGAACAATATTATCTACCTCAAAAGTAGGGAAATCCTTTGATGATCTTGCTCTAATCTCATATGAAACAGATGCATTAGAAATGATTAACTTGTCATCAATTAAATCAAAGCATACATCGCTGTTCTGATCTAAGCTTGCTAATGTTTCCTTTAACTTATTAGCACTTACTGTTGTTTCACCTTCAGTTACAACGTCCATAACCGGAATCTTGGTCTGTAGTTCAATATTGTAATTTGTAGCTTTGAAAGTTAACTCATTGCCAGTAACGTTGATTAGGATATTTTGTGTAATATCTTCTTTTACTATGGAACTTGCAGCAATGCTTGCAACCTCTGATAGTTGCTTGCTGATAGCTGATAAAGTGATGCTAAACTTCATTATATTTACTCCATAATGACTTATTTTTTTAATGACAATATTAGCTTTTGATGTATTGCTGCTAATTCTTGATTTTCTTCAATTCTATGCTTTGTACGTTTTACAGCTTCTAATACAGAAGAATGATCTTTATTAAAAGATCTTCCTATATCTGAGAATGATAATGTAGGAATTAACTCATTGGCAATTACCATAGCCATAGAACGTGCTGTTGTAATGGTTTTCTTTCTCTGAGCTGATTCCATAGATGCAACTGTTACTTCAAACTCTTTAGCAACACGATCTTTAATTGCATCTAATGTTGTAACCTGACTTGATACATTTACCAAATTAGACAAGCTCTTTACAGCATCATCATAAGAAATCATGTGGCCTGTTAAATCAACATGCGACTTCAGAGTCTTAATAGCACCTTCAATTTCTCTAACACTTGATCTGATGTTATTTGCAATATAATCCACAACAGAATCAGGAAATTCAATCTTTAACTCATAACATTTACGTTTAATAATTGCCAAACGAGTTTCCGAGCTAGGTGGATAAATTTCTCTGCATACACCTGAACCGAATCTTGAAACCAGACGTGGAGAGAAATTCTTCAGATTACCAGGAGGTACATCTGAAGCTAGAATCAGTTGTCTTCCTGGTTTATCTAGGAAGTTTGCAATGATGTCAAAGAAAGAGCTTCTTGAACCTTCTGCCTTAGCAAGACTTTGAATATCATCAATGATAAATACATTGTATTGAGTAAATTTATCTTGAAAATGCACCTGCTGAGGGTCGAACGTTCTGTTCTTAATCTTAGCCATTGAATCAACAAAGCTACGAATAAAGTCTTCCGCTCTGATATAAGCTACAGTGATATTTGGCTTTGTTTCTTTAATTCTATTAGCAATAGCCCATAAAATATGAGTCTTACCTAAGCCTGAACCACCATAAATATAGAATGGGTTATATGTCTCTGCTCCAGGATTTTCAGCAATTGACTGAGCGATTGCACAAACCAATTTGTTCTCTGGATCTGTAACATAATTCTCGAAAGTCTTATTAGGATTTATGCTACTAAAGTCTTTAACACTTGAGGCTGATGGCTGACTATTTGAAGCAACGTAGTTTTGATTGCTGTGAGAGTTAAAATAATTATTAAATCCAGTATTAGCATTTGCTACTTGCGGGTTATTCTGAGGTTGATTAAATGACTGCTGATTTGAATAATTTTTGTTTTGATAAGCCTGTGAAGTATTTACATCACCAGCCATCTTAATCTGCATACCAAGACTTGTGTTGCCAAGAATGTGCGCAATTTCATCGTGTAAAGGAAATGCATAATCTCTAATAATCACACTAGCGATTTCGTTTTGACAAATGAAACAAACTGAATCATTGGCGATGCTAAAAGAGCATTGGGTACCTAAAAGTTGAATTACCGCTTTTTTATTTAAATCTTGCTCCTGATCCACAAACCTTTGAATCACATCATTCCAAACCTGTTGCAAATCCATAAAACAGCCTTTTAATCTTTATTATTTATTAATTATATTTATCGAAAAGTAATTGTAACTTATTAA
>JAAYPN010000121.1 GCA_012519775.1 Aeromonadales bacterium
ATTTTACAGCATCGAATAGTTAATATTAAAAATTAAGATAGATTATTTTTACGTCTTTCTGCCGCATGATGAGTGTAGTGGTATGTCTTTTCCTCATACATTCTCATTTCAGCCGTATGTAAAATATCTGCAAGTATATAGTCTTTTTGAAACTCAATAATGGAATATCCAACAGCCATTAAAACTTTGCGCCTTTTATGACTAGCTTTCATGTTGTTTACAAGGTAGATTAGATCCTCATCATTAATGTCTTTACATATAACTAAAAACTCAACTCCACCGATTCTGAATTAATTGTAATCAAAAATGCATCCTTAATACATTTTGCTGCATCACAGATAAGTCTGTCTCCAGCCTCATAACCTTAAGTATCGTTTAATACCTTAAGACCTGTAACATCACAATAGACAACCGCAATTTTTCGCCAGGTTTTAATTCTCTTAATAATTCTTAAGAGCGTGTCGATTTTTAAGTGCGGTTAACTGACCATAGAAACTCAAATATTCAAGTGAACGCACGTAGTTTCTAGATCTTAATAGGTAAGTGATGAAAGATGCCGGAATACCAAGAAAATGTGAGGTGTCATTAAGATCATTACAAGGATTATCAAGACCAAAAAAGGCACTTACCTCTGATGATTCAAATATTGGTACCACCACAAGACTTTTAATACCCTGAACATTTAGAGTATCGTACATATCCTTATAAGTATCTTTTACATATTCAAGATCTTCAATAATGATATGTTCTCCTTTGACGAATTGTTTTATCTAGACGTCAAGGTTTTCGTTAGGAATATGCTGAAGATTTGCAATCTGTTGAGTCACATCAAGATTGCACCACTGTAGGTATTATCTCAGTGTAATCCGTGCAGTTCAAAGAAATATGCTCTGTCTGCTTTAAAGAGTTCTCCTAAATATCTGAGGATCAGGTTTATAGATTTTTCAGGATCATTTTCTTGAAGTGCGTTTTCAATGCATCTATTTAATACCGCTTCAGAAAAGGCGTACATATTTGCACTTTGTTTGAAGCTTTCTTCGCGACTCATGTCGGTTGCAAGTTCAAAGTAAAGACTTGTGCCATCCTTTACAATCATGGTGTCATTGAGTTTGAACGGTAGGTTGAAATTCTTGTTAAAAATATGCCATTTTTGAAAATCACCTTCTTTTAACAGTCAGTTGGTGAAGTCATGGCATTGATGTTCTTTTTGTCGAATGATCTTATAGCATTTTTTGCATGAAAGAGAATCAATATCAGAGATGTTTAAGTTTTTTTTTGCTTTTTATTGAGATAGACAATATCAAATGTATCCATATCTGATACGTAAATATTTTTATCCAAATTATCAAAAAACTTAAAGTCCATTTTTTCTTCCCTTACGATATATGTTTTTTATATATATTTTTATAAATCACCTTATTATAAAACCAGGTGAATTTGTGTATAAAAGAGAAGCGATATTTATATTACAAAAACGTCATGTAACGGCTATAAAGTAGATGGCGGTTCAACTTTTGAATGAAAGAAATTAATTGATATGGAGTCTAAAAGATGGCAGCAAATGCTGCCAGATGAGATTACTCTTCTTTTACGATTGTAGACATGCCTTTAGCTGCTTTTACAATATCAGAATGTAAACGATCTTCTAACAGGCTAAAGTTGTCTCTCTCGTTGGTATGGTCGTTTTCTTTATGGTACATGTGGAAACAGGCTGTAGCATAACGGCCTGATTTGATTTCTACACCAGAATGAATAAGTCTTATAGCAAAGTCGGAGTCTTCATAACCCCAGCCTTCAAAAGTACTGTCAAAGCCGTCCACATTTAAAAAGTCTTCCTTATACAGCGCAAAGTTGCAGCTGCGGGCTTTTTTCCAGTTGAACTTTAGTTTGCGGAATTTCTCTTTTGTTTTCAGAGTAACAAGAGGGAGGAATCTTTTAATACCGCCCTTTAAATAAACGTAAAACAGTTTAGCTAAAGAGTAGGTATAGATTTGTTGATGCTCATCCTCAATAAACTTGGTGTATTCTTCTGAGAGTAGCACTCTGTTACCGCATACAAGATATTTCTTTTCGGAAAGGAACTTGTGCATGGCAATAAAATTGTTTCTTGGAATGCAGTCACCATCAAGAAATATCAGATAGTCACCTTTTGCTTTCATAGCACCAAGATTTCTTACTCTTGCAGCACGGAAACCTAGATCTTTCTGGTAAACGTGGGTAATAGGGTAATTGCAGGTGAGCATCATCTGCATAACCATATCAGATGTCTCTTTAGTTGAGCCATCATCTGCAATAATAACCTCAAACTCTCTATCGGTCTGATAATTAAGAGCTTCAAGCACCAGTTTTAGTGTCTTTGGTCGATTGTATGTAGTAATGATTACGGACGCTAACATGCTATATCCTTATGTTAATTATCATTCTCTAAAAAATGATAGGTTAATATTTTGGTTATGCAAAAATTATTATTAGTGTGACATTACATACTTTACAAACTTAAGCTTGGTAGCATCGTCTGCCTGATTGTATAACTTAACAAGGTTATTGTAATCAGCTGCTGATGCAACGCCACCTGCTGTTCTGGTAGTAGACATAGCAGAAGTATCGGTTGAGCCCATAGGCTGTAGTGCTAAACCCTGCTGCTCAGTCTGCTGATAACCGCCATCAGTTGCCTTAATGGTTGGAGCACCGTTTTCGGTCATCTGCAGGCCGTTGTTCTGATTTAGTGTGTAGCTTGGAGCATACAAACGGTTTAAGCTCTGTAATTCCTGTCTGTAATCACGTAGAAGACTAAAGCCTTTATCTGAAGTTAGAATAAAGTATGAAGCCTCGCTTGATGATAAAGCCTTACCAGTGTTGTTGATTAGGTTTACCTTCTGTTTGTGTGCATATGAATCTGCCTGCTTTTCATTTAATGGCTTAGCATAGTCAAAGGTGATAACTTCATCGTTTTTGATGTTTTCAATATCAATAACAATTGGATCTAAAGATTGAACCATTCTTGCGTCGCCGCTTGAACCTTTAAAGGTATCTTTAAAGGTAACAACAATCTGGTGCTTACCAGGAGTTAGAGTAACCATGCGGCTAAAACGGCTGTAGTTGCTTGGATCAGAAACACCATCTACCAACTCTAAATTGTAATGTACAGGTACTTTAAAACCGGTATCTGCATATGCATTTAAGGTAATAGCAGTACTTAATGCAAGTACTGAATATTTTAGAGTTTTCTTTAACATAATCTTTGTTCCACTAATCTATGTAAAAAAATTTAGTATAAATACTGAGCTCCAATAAGAGCTTTGTTTTCACCTATGCACATATTCTTAATCTGGCGATTTGAATAGTAGCGTTCAGGTTTTGAATTTATATCAAGAGTACCTTCGGCAAACAGCTTGAATGATGGTGTTAGGCTATAGTAAAAACCCAGTGTTGCAAGAGATTGTATGTTTGCACCATTAAATCTCTTGATAGCGTAGCCAAGTGTAGTTCCAAAGCCGTTTTCAAAGGTGTAGTTTACAATTGCCTCATATGAGTAGAGATGATGAGTGAATTTCTCGTACTTAGTCACAGTTGCATTAGTTGCAACATATAAACCCTCACCAAAATTACCATATGTAACTGCAATACCCTTATCAATCTTCCATGAAGGCTGCACGCTATAGGCAAAATCATAATCATTATCCGCTCTTGAGTACATCTTCAGGATGTTGTCTGCATAGAATGATGAACCGTCTGATGAATCATCAGATTTTAAATCATAATAGCTAAGACCATAGGAAAAGCCGATACCGTTTAAAAGATGTGTTGATAGTGAGAATGCGGCACCGTTTTTAAGATCAACGTTGCTATCTGCCACATCATCAGCAGCAAGCTGAGCTGACAGCCTGAAATCAATTCCCATTGCAGACAGGGAATACATTATCTGACTTTGCTGATAATCACCAAATACGTAGTGATCGTTAGTATTAAAATCAAGCTGTGTAAATACGTCGGTTACACCTGCTACAGAGTAGAAGGCATTGTCACCACGACCAAATGTCAGTGTGCCGTAGTTTTGAGCATCAATACCTACATACTGTTCTTTGGTAATAAAATCGCTGTCATTGCCATCTGTTGCAGGCATTGTCCATCTTGATGCTGCAATTGCGTATACGGTGTCGTTAATCTTGGTGCGACCTGCGATACCAAAATCAACTCTAGTCAGAATAGTGTTGTTAAGATTCTTTTTGCTCTGGCTTGTTTTGATGCTTTGAGCGGCTTTATTTGTTGCGCCCATAGCACTTATGCTGCCGTATAAATCCAGATCTGTGCCGTTGCTACTGTATACGGTTGCAGCAAAGCTGCCAGTAAGAGGTGAAAGTGCTAATGCAACAAATAGTGATAACTTGTTTAATCTCATAATTTTCATTCAAATAAAATTTTCTATATTTTATCAAAAATAAGCTTGCTAAGATCGCCAGAATTATAAACTTTATAAGTTGCTCCCCATAGGTTGCAGTCTATACATTCATTCATGCCATATCCCCACATTGCAATTGCACTGTCAACATTTGCGGCATTTGCTGATTTTATATCGTTGATATGATCTCCAACGTATAGTGCCTCTTCAGGTTTTATATTAAGCTCTTTTAATGCAGTTAAAATAGGATCAGGAAACGGCTTTGGCTTTGCAACTGAATCACAGCCAAGAATTATCTTTAAACTGTCGTAAAACTCGTAATGAGATAAGAGTTTTTTTGCCATCTTATAGTACTTGTTTGTTATTACACCACAAACAATGTTATTTTCATGTAAAGTCTTTAAAAGTTCAGTAATTCCATCAAACGGGGTGGTCTTATCGCAGATATGATTAGTGTAGTAATCGGCAAAACAGTCTCTTAAAAAAGTTTCAACTCCAGCTTTTTCCCATTTGTCTTTTTCGATACCAAGCTTTAGCATTTCTCGCATGCCTGCGGTTACTTTTTTTCTTAATACCTGCTCATCTACAGGAGCGTATCCATACTTTGTTAGCGTGTAGTTACATGCTGCCATAATGTCTTTTGCTGTATCTAGTAGAGTTCCATCTAGATCAAATAGGACTGCTTTATATTTCATTTGTTAAGAATAAGAATAAGTTGTAAAATTGTACACATTGCCACACATATTAAAGGCTAAACATGATTGATACAAGCAAAATTAAAGATTTTGACAAGAGAATAGAAAAAATTAAAGAATCTATCGCATATGTTCAGGATTTTCCTATCAAAGGCATTCTGTTTCGCGATATTACTACCTTACTAGAAGACAAGGACTCTCTTAAAGAGACTATTGATCTTTTAGTTGATGCCTACAAAGATAAAAATATTGATTATGTTGTAGCAGCTGACGCACGAGGCTTCCTTTTCGGTACTGCACTTGCATACTTTTTAGGATGCGGTGTTGTGCTTGTAAGAAAACCAGGAAAACTTCCTCGTAAGACTATTAGTCAGTCTTATGATCTTGAATACGGCAAGAACGTTCTTGAGATTTCAGTTGACTCAATCAAAAAAGGTGATAACGTTCTTCTAATTGATGATTTACTTGCAACTGGTGGCACTGCAGGTGCTATGATACAATTAGTTAGAAAACTAGAAGCTAATATCGTATCATTTGCATTTGTAATTGAGTTATTTGATTTGGGTGGTTCCAAATACCTAAAAGATAACTTTGATGTTGATACCTTCAGTTTAGTTAAATTTCCAGGACACTAATAGTAATTTATGGCACTCGAACAGTCTGCTCAATACCTAGCTCTTGCACGTAAGTACCGCCCACAGCGTTTTGAAGATGTTGTAGGTCAAGAACATGTTGTTAAAGCACTTCAGAATTCTATTGAAAACAACAGAATTCATCATGCATACCTTTTAACTGGTACACGCGGTATTGGTAAGACTACTATTGCAAGAATCATTGCAAAGTCACTTGAGTGTGAGAATGGTATCAGTGCCCATCCTCATTTAGATGGTAATCTGTGTTCTACATGTAAGGCCATCAGTGAGGGTACATTCCCGGATGTAATCGAAATCGACGGTGCGTCTCAGACTAAGGTTGAGGATACCCGTCAGCTCTTAGAGAATACCCAGTATCCACCAATGCAGGGCCGTTTTAAGGTATATATCATTGATGAGGTGCACATGCTTTCTCAAAGCAGTTTTAATGCACTTTTAAAGACCCTTGAAGAGCCTCCTGCATATGTAAAATTCATTCTTGCTACAACCGATCCTCAGAAGATTCCAACTACCGTTCTATCAAGATGTCTGCAGTTCCAGTTAAAGGCATTATCAATCGATGAGATTGCAATGCAGATTGAGACAATTGCATCAAAAGAAGGTCTTGTATGTGAAAGTGAAGCTGCAATTTTAATTGCTCGTGCAGCTCGCGGCAGTATGCGTGACGCTCTGTCTTTATGTGACCAGGCTGTAGCACTTGGTAATGGCCAGATAACACGCCAGAACGTGTTATCAATGCTTGGTACTGCAAGTGATGGCCTTATCTCTCAGATCCTTGATTTACTCGTTGCAAATTCATCAGCTGATCTTGCAGCAGTATTATCTCAGGTTCGTAAGATTAGTCCTAACTACAAGAATCTTTTAAATGATCTTGTGGTTACCTTCCATGATCTGGCTTTATTCCAGCTTATGGGTAACGCTAACAAGTTAAACGTTTTTTCAATTCCTAACAGCACACTAGAGCAGTATTCAAAGCTGTTTACTCCTCAGTCAATTCAACTTTATTATCAGATTTGTATGCAGGGTCTTGATGAATATCGCCTTGCATCTGATGCCGCCTGTGCCTTTGAAATGACTGTTTTAAGACTTCTCGCGTTTACGCCCGAAAAAAAAAAGATTGGATAGGTGAGGATTGTTCTGTAGTCGTTGACTACATTTCAAGACAGGAGCTTGTAGATCCTCAGAACGCTCTAAAAAGAGCGATGAAAGCTCCATCATCAGAGTCTAAGACCATCAGTGAAGATCTTAAAGAAAAAGCCACTCAGTTAGATAAAGCTATTGATAACAGTATTGCTGTAAGTGCAGATAGCAGTAATGTAATGATCACTGATGTTGCTGCTTCTAATGAAATAACTCCTTCTGATAATCATGCTGATAACACAAATGATATAGCATCAAACGCTCCATTGTCTCAGGATAATACTACCTCTGCTCCTATAACAGATTCAGTATCACCAGGTGCGCAGGTATCTGTAAATACCACAGTAAGCTCAGATATCAGTCAAAATGAAGCACCAAAGATATCATCGGCGATAAATGATGATGCTAAGAATTTTGATGAGATGGTTCGTCTTTTAAAAGAGCAGCAACAACAGCGCGAAAAGACTAAATTCAAGCGTGAAACTCAATATACATCAGTTTTAAAATCAATTCTAAAACCTGAAGATACTTTATCCTCAGTTGAGCTTCCAGAGGCTAATCTTACTCGATCTAAGGTATATCAGGAGCTGACATCACAGCAGACAGATCAGTCTGTAAATCTCGATCTGATTTATAAAGTTCGCGATTACATAAGAATGATTAAAAAGATTGCTCAAAACCGTCATGATAATCATTTAAATCAGAACAGAAGAAGTGCATCCTCAGATATTGAAGGTATGGCAGCACTTATCGGTGATTTAACCGTCGATTCTAACAAGGCTACAGAAGCTGAGGAGCAGAAGGGCTTTATGAGTGCCATCAGCTCATTACCTACATTTGATAAAGATGGCAATATAGTTTCTGCAGAAAATCAGAATGCAACTCCAGTTGAGGATGTTCCTTTTGAGCTTTCAGCTCAAAAAGAAGAATCAAAGATTGATGAGAAACTTCGTTTAGCTCAGGAAGCCGCTCAGGCTCAGCTAGATGCTGATAAAGAGCTTAATGAGAAACTAAAAGCTCAGGCTTATGAGCTTAACTCAAAACTAACATCTAATGATGTTGATAAGGTTCAATCAGAATCACAAGCTCCAGTAGAGCAGATGCCTCCTATTGAGCAGAGTGATTTTGTTGAGCTTCAGGACACTAAGGGTGCAGAATTTAAAGATAACACTGATAACGTTGTATCAGTGCAGTCATCGCCTGCACAAAATGAGTCTTTAACACAGGATAGAACATACACAGCTCAAAATGAAAATTTTACAGCTAATGCACAGGTAAATAATGCTCCTGTTGCTAACAAGATAAATAATGAAGTATCTAAATTAGGTACTCCTTTATCACTAGTTCTTGCAAAGATTCATCAGGAGCCTGAAAAGCTTCAGGGGCTTCAGGCTCATATTGTTGAGAGTACCTATCCTAATTCACTTAAGGTGGTACTTGAAAAAGTCCGTCATGGCAATTTTGGAAATACACGCAATGTTGCCGATCCTATGGGCTTGGTTGTACCGTCACAAAGACTTAAAAAAGAGCTAGAGGCCTTATATGATTATGAAGCTCAAAAAGTCTCTCCAGTAAAGGTAGCAACAGTTCCTGTAAAGAACATAGCACCTACAACAGCATTAGAGCAGAAGTCATTTGTACCTCCTGTGAATACACAGAATGTGAACGCAGCAAATCCTTCACAGAAACCACCTGTTGAGAGAGTAAATCCACAGGTTCAGACGCAAGCTAATGGTGAACAGTTCAATTCAATTGCAGTTGAGTCTGTACAAAGAACAGCACCTGTTCCAAATCAGGTCACCACACCACAGACTTTCAGCACTGAGATGGGGGTTGTAAAGGTTCAGAATAAACCAACAGAACAACGCTCATATGATGCGATAAAAAAAGAGCAGGAAAGACATGTAATTGAAGCTCAATATCAGGAAACAAATGACAGTTATGATGAGATTGATGTTGAGGCTCTTGGCGATGATGCTCATGTCTACAGTGTTGAAGATGATGACGGTAATATATCTTCATACACACCGATAAATGCTGATGCCTTATCCTTTGGTAATGAGAATGAAAACTCACTATCAGATGGTGATCCAAAAGTAATGAGAGAATCAACTTTAAAGCTTTTAAATGAGGATAAGCAGTTTGAGAACAGACGTCTTGGCAGAAAGCTTGAGTCACGTGACTTCTATCATCTGGTAGAGAAGTCAGATGACTGGTTAAAACTTATTCATCAGGCAGGTTATAACTTTGGTGATTACTACGCCTCATTGTGTTTTAGTACACGCCTAATTGATCCAAATGACCAGTATCGCTGGATTTTAAAGATCTCTGATGACTTTGCACTTTTAATGAAGCAGCCTGATTATCATCATAATCTTGTAACCAAGTTTTCAATTTGTATGCATCATCCTGTTGATATTACTTTTGCACCTGTAAAAGGTATTCCTGAAGGTTCACCAGAAGATCTGGCTAGAAAGTTCTATTTAAAGGAAATCCAGAAAGAGCGTGAAAATATTATCAATAATGCTAATCTGTGTCAGTTTATTCAAACTCTAGGTGATGATCCAAGAACAGTTAACTTAGGCTTGTATACTCAGCAGGATCTTGTTAACCATGAATAAAGTAAGAGACTCTTTTGCAGCATGAAGATGCTGTAATAACTTATCATATGATCTTTTTTAATGGCTTCTTCTCACGAATAATTCCATGTCCTTTTTTTAGGTTTTTGGACATAAAAAAAACACTCAATTATTTCGCATTTTTCTAACTCTGTCTTTAAATCCATTTAACAAGTATAAATAATTCTATATTTATATAATAGTTGCTTTTACCTCTTTTTCCTTTTGATAAGATACCATTGTCAACAAGGATTTCTAAATAGCTAGTAGTTGTTTTTCTGTTGATTTCAAGTTGCTTAACCAAAAACTCCACTTTTGTTTAGGATGATTGAAAAGATTAATTAATAGATCGTGGCTATATTTTTTGCCTAGTAGATGTTCAATCCTAACTTTTTTTTTGCATTAAATAAGCATTTTTTTTAATAGGAAAATTGTTTCTTCTGAAGTTTTTCAATTTCTTTTAATAAGAATAAAATCCAATCCTCCCATGCATTATCGTCTCTCACAATCTGTAAATATTTATAATATTCTCTCTTGTTATTTGTAATGTATCGGCTTAAATACAAAATAGGCAATGGAACAGGGGGCCGAAAGTGGAATTAATTATCCCGTAATTTTACCCATATAATCAAAGTTTATGCTGACTTCGATATTGATATGGAGACTTCATCCCCAATGCTGAATGAGGTCTAAAGCCATTA
>JAAYPN010000122.1 GCA_012519775.1 Aeromonadales bacterium
AAACAGGCGATATCTATCTGTTTAAATCAAATGAATTTTTAAAGAACATTGCGGTAAAACGCGAAATTATTTTTTTTAACGGCAAATATTAAAGTGTGAAGTCAAGCGCTTTGGTAGTTTTGCCATATTTTGGCTTTAGTTATTGAAAATTCAAAAAAATGAACAGACTAACTTACAGCATATGTTTTGTGCTCTTTTTATTGGTGCAGATTGTTTTAATTGCATTAGGAAATAATCTTTATGATTTGGATGCTGTTAGAGCAATATATGTAATCCGCTTAATCATTGTTGCCTGTTTTATTTTTTTTTGTGCTGCAAATAGATTAAAAAACTGCGGTAAAAATCCATTCCTGTCTCTAGTGTGCGTATTGCGCAATATAGGATCACACAATTCGCACTCGGGGATCATTTAGTTTACAACTAGGATCATCAATGTTTTCTTACATCATTTCATGAGAAGGATCACCTAATTCACAACAAAGGATCTGCTACCCTCCAAATTAAGCAAAACATGGTGTTTTGCTTTTTATAAGGAGGAGTCTCATGACACCTAAACTAAAAGTAAAGCTAGTCCTGCAGCTTAGAGAGCAAGGTCTCAACAGGACAGAAATTGCTTCATCAAGGCATATTTCAAGAAAGAACGTCAATGAAATTTTCTCTATTGCTCAAGAGAAAGGTCTTACATATCATTCCGTAAAGGCTCTGTCTGAGGATGAGGTCTACGAGCTTATCTATCCAGATAAATACAAGCGTATGACAGATGATCTTTACACACTACCTGATTATTCCCATATTCACACTGAGCTCAAGAGAGTTGGTGTAACTTTAAGACTACTTTGGCTTGAGTATTCTGCCAAAATAAGGGCTGAAGGAGGTGTTCCTGTAAAGTACACGAAGTACTGTCTTGATTATCGCAATTATGTTTCAAAACATGAATTTACCAGTCATATAGATCACAAACCAGGATACCGTTGCGAAGTCGATTGGTCTGGGCCAACAATGAAACTTAATGTCGGTAACATAGCTGTTCCTGTATATCTGTTTGTGGCTTGTTTAACATACAGCCAATACGTCTATGTAGAGCCATGTCTAGATATGAAACTTAACACTTGGTTGGGATGCCATATCAATATGTACCGATACTTTGGAGGAGTTCCTGTATGCACAGTATGTGACAACCTTAAGACCGGCGTTGTAAAGCATCCTAGGGAAGGAGACATCATATTGCAGGGGGACTATGAAAGATTGGGTGAATACTATGGCACAGCCATCATGCCTGCTAGAGTAAGACGACCTAAAGATAAAGCCTCTGCCGAAGGCTCTGTTCGCATAATAGCTACTGCAATAATGGCCAGACTGAGAAACAGTCAGTACAGCTCCTTTGATGCTTTAAAGTATGACATTTCAATTAAGCTCAAAGAGTTAAACAGTGCTGTTATGGAGAAAAAAGGTATATCTAGAGCCGATGCTCTAAAGTTAGAAGCACCTTCATTACAGCCATTACCCGTAATTCCATTTTCTCTCAAGGAGTGGAAATATGAGGTCAAGGTAGCTCCGAACAGCCATATCTCCTACAAAAAGAACTTCTACTCAGTTCCTTATACCTACATTGGGCAATCAGTGTCAGTTTGTGAAGAGATTGTTACAAGGCAACTCAAAGTTTATGACAAAGATGTGGTCATAGCATCGCATGTGATGTTTGGCAATCATGCTTTCAATAATTACAGCACGACTGAAGAGCACATGCCTGATAAGGTTCATAAACCTGAATTCGATGAAGATCGTATCAGAAAATGGGCTGAATCAGTTGGACCAAAGACTAGTCTGGTCATAGACAGGATTTTTGCCAGTGTCAAAATCAAAGAACAGGGGTATAACCCATGCCTGTCAGTACTCAAGTTGAGTAGCAAGCATGGGGAACTGCTTTTAGAGCGAGCCTGCGAACTTGCACTTCAGCATTTTAATACCCCAAGATACAAGCAAATCAATGCCTATTTGTTGGAGCAAATCGGCAAAGGTACTGCCACCTCTAATATTAGCGATGAAGAAAGACGAAAACAAGCTAACAAAGGAGCTCACATTCGTGGATCTGCTTACTATAAGACCAGTACCAGCGTTAATGATGAGGAGAATTTATAATGGTTAAAGTAGTTTATCCTAGCATTCTATGTGACGATACTGTTAGAAAGCTTTCAGCTATAGGTATTGAAAAGATGTCTGATTATGTAAACGAGATTGAGGCTTCACCAGATGCAGTGAAATTGCTGTTCAAAGATAAGCTAGAAATGATCATTGACCGTCTGTACCAGAACAAAATCAATGACACAATCAAACGCTTAAGATCAAGAGCAAAGCTGAGTGAGCCTGATGCCTGTACTCAATCTATTGTTTATGATAATAATCGCAATCTTAGTCGTTCTGCAGTCCTTGAATTGGCAACATGTGGTTTCATGAATTACGGAACCAATGTTGTTATTGAGGGAATGACAGGCTCAGGAAAGACATATTTGGCATGCGCTATAGCAAACGCAGCTATCGAAAAATGCTATAAGACTCTGTATGTTCGCCTGCCTGATTTAATTCAGGAATTTGAAGAAAGAGAAGCTATGCACTTGTCAAAAACAGTACTGTACAAAAAATACGCAAGACCGACTTTACTGATAATAGATGAGTGGCTATTGCAACCAACTACAGAGTCTTTCTGCAATTGTTTGCTTGAAATCTTTGAAAGGCGAAAAGGTTTAAGTACCGTCATGTGTACTCTTTACGAACAATCTGAATGGCACAACAGGCTTGGAGGAAATGTCCAGGCAGAATCGGTAATCGACAGAATAGTGCACAATTGCGTTGATATTGTGTTAGGTGATCTGAACATGAGAGCCTATACAAGTCCAACAAAGATGAAATAAAACAAAGACGAGGAGGCGATGCAGCTTAGTCTGCATCGCAGATCTGATCCTTTTTGTGAAATCTACATGATCCCTCAAGTAAATGCATAATGCCATTTTTGTGAAATGGCAGATCCTTTTTCACGTTGTATACATCTAGTGATTTTAATTCCGCTGGTTGGATTCTTTTACGCAATTTATCTATGCTTTGCAAAGAGCAGGAATGTTTAAAGGGCGTTAATAAAATTTAATAAAAAAATCTTTTTTTATTATTGTCAAAGGCACTGATTTGAAAACACAATATCGAATCTGTGCTTTTTTTGTGGATGTCTTGCTGTTTGATGCTGTTAGAAATATAGCAGATACAGTAACTCTAGTCTAAAAACGCTAAAAGCTTAATACAGGTGAGAGTGGCGTTTAGGAGCATAAAACTTTAAGTTCAAAATAAGATATTCAGATGATATCTTGTCTTTACTATTCATTGAATTAGCAAAAAAAATCCCCATCCAATAAATGGATGAGGCAAACAACTATCTAAAAGAGAAATTGTTGTTACTAGCGAATGTTCATAATTGAATCCATTGCTGTATTCTGAGTCTGTAGAGCCTGAGAGTTAGCCTGGTAGTAACGCTGAGCGATAATCAGATCAACAAGCTCGGTTGCAAGTTCTACGTTTGATAACTCTAGGTTTGCGCCCTTAATTGAACCAGCGATACCTGTATTAGCTTCGCATGGCATTACATCACCTGAATCAATTGATTCTTTCCACTGAGTATCACCAACCTTGATTAAACCTTGAGGGTTGTTGAAGTTAGCCATGGCAATCTTGGTGATGTTAACACTTCTGCCGTTGGTGTAGGATGCCTGCAGAATACCATCTTCAGTTACAGATACGTTCTCAAGAACACCTGTTGAATAACCATCGTTACTGATGTTTGATACAGAGAACTTTGAGCTACCGTACTGGGTGTAGTTTAACTTGATACCGATATCCTGTGCATCAGATACACCGCCACCCATTGCGTTTACTAAGGTGTAATCGTCACGACCTGCAGCAGCTTGATATGTACCATTAGGGTTTGTAAAAGCAATTGCTGAAGGGATCTGACCATCTGCAATAAGCTTACCATCTGTACCAAAGGTTAGCTGCATACCGTAGAATGTTTTACCAACATCACTTGAAGCTGCATTAGTAACAGTGTACTCAAGAGGCTGGCCGTTTACGCCACCACCAACATCTGCAAGATCAACAGGGTTACCGTCAACGTACATTAAAACGTTCCATACAGTGTTACCGTCGTTAGTGTAGTTACCACCTAGAGGATTAGCTGAGCCATCATTTACGTGATCTTTTACGTAGTAGTACTGAACCTGATGAACACCACCTAATGAATCATGAATAGTCTGTGTTGTAGATGCTGTGTAGGTGCTGCTGTCAGTATGGTCGAATTTTGCCATTGAGTAGCCGTTTTCTGCTGTAGATAGACTATCTGCATTAGCAGGTAGGTTTACATCCATAGTAAGCTTGGTAGTCTGCTTAGGGGCACCTGTATTTGTAGGAATATGAATAGCGTGAGTAGATAAAATATCTAAATTGGTTACATTAGCAGCATCATCAATTTCATAACCCTGAACATAATCACCCATAGCTGTTACAAGATAGCCATCAGGATTGATTTCAAAAGCACCGTTACGGGTATAGGTTCTAGCACTATTGGTGGTCAGGGAGT
Organism: Aeromonadales bacterium; assembly: GCA_012519775.1. Classification (GTDB taxonomy): domain Bacteria; phylum Pseudomonadota; class Gammaproteobacteria; order Enterobacterales; family Succinivibrionaceae; genus Succinivibrio. Next base: position 4,619 of record JAAYPN010000122.1, read on the forward strand.
TATCATTCTGATCCTGGGATAATACAAAGAAACCGTTACCCTGAATTGCCATATCAAGGTTATTACCGGTATCACCTGATAGTGAGCCCTGCTTGAACTGTTGAGCTACGGTAGTATTAGTAACACCCATACCGGTTGCTGTTTTTGAATTTGTGAATACTGAGTTGCAGTAAATATCGGCAAATTCTGCACGAGATCTCTTAAAGCCGTATGAATTAGCGTTGGCAATGTTGTTAGATGTGGTATCTAAGTATTTTTGTGCGCCGTTTAAACCAGAAATTGATGTATTGAACATAGTGTTTCTCCAATTTTAGATTAGATAGTAATTTTTTCTCTCTGAGCTTTTAATATTTGAGGCTTTTGCCCCTTATGAATATATCTTTGCAAGTGCCGTGCCAGAATTTTAAAGTCTTATTAACACACTAATTTATAAGAATAATTTGTAGAATAAAGTGGCAGGTTCATAATGTGGCAAAGGGAAATAAACGGCAAAAACTGCAACATTTGCCAACCAAAAAATGTACCGTTGTGAAAAATTATGAGGAATTGAATATGAAAAAAGCTCTAGTGGTATTTTCAGGAGGACAGGACAGTTCAACCTGACTTTACTATGATTTAAAGAATTTTGATTATGTTTACACAATTGGCTTTGAATATGGTCAGCGCCATGATGTGGAAATGAAATGCAGACTTGAGTTTAGAGATGCTCTAAAGACATTTGATAAAGATATCACCTCAAAATATGGCCCTGATAAAGTTGTCGATATGTCATCATTTAAAACGCTAAAGATTCTGCTTTAACTAAAGATGCAGGTAAGTATGTATTAAATGAGACAAATAACCTACCAACATCATTTGTACCTGGCAGAAACCTTATCTTTATGTGCTATGCGGCAAGTTATGCCTATACAGTAGGTGCTAGCACACTGATAACAGGCGTAGGTGAGGCTGATTGCTCTGGATATCCTGACTGCCGCGATAACACCATGAAGGCACTTGAGAGTGCTATAAATCTTGGTATGGAGTCAAATCTTAAGATTGAAACTTAGCTGATGTTTTTATCAAAGGCTAAAACATTCAAACTTGCCTATGATTTAGGCGGAATGGTTTTTGTAAAACTTATCGTTGAAAAGACTCATACCTGCTATGAGAGCTTACATGACAAACTGCATCCATGGGGATATGGTTGTGGCTGCTGTCCATCATGCAGATTAAGACAGAAAGGCTATGAGGAATTTTTAGATCTGATTAAGTAGATAATAAAATGGTTGCCGTTTGTGGCAACCATTTAAATTTAGTTCTGAATTGAATTGATTTTAAAGCTGTTTTCAATCTTATGGCGTTTGTAGTTTGCTATGAAGTTCTTGTAGGCAATTAAAAATGCCAGCACAAAGAAACCGCCAGGTGGCAGAATTGCTACCATGATAGTGTAGTCACTATCAATGATATTGCACTCAAGAGCATGACCGAACTCTCCAAACAGGCTTGATGCACCTACAAACAATGTACCTGAACCTAAGATCTCACGAATTGAACCTAGTACAAACAGTACAAGTCCAAAACCGATACCGCAGCCTAGAGCATCAACAAATGAGTAAAGTACGGTATTGTTTTTTGCATAAGCTTCAGCTCTGCCCATAATGATACAGTTAGTAACAATAAGAGCAAGATAGATACCTAACTGAGCATACAGATCAGGGAAGTATGCCTGGCAGTAGAAACGGACTACTGTAACTAAAGTTGCAATGAATAATACGTAAATAGGAATACGTACTTCCTTTAGGATGAAGCGTCTTAAAAATGAGATCACAACAGAGCTTGCGCACATCACAAGAATTGTGGCAAAAGCAAGACCTAGAGCACTTACAGCTGATGTGGTTACAGCAAGCAGAGGGCAAAGACCTAATAACTGGCAAAGACCTGGGTTATTCTTTAGAATACCATTGAACAGAGTAGCTAAAAGACTAATCTTAGTACACTCTGTCTTGTTATCTTTTTCTACAAGTGAACCTACAACAGGTGAAACTTTTTTATTATCCATTAGTACACCTTACATTTTGGTAGTTTGTTAAGCTCAATTTCATTTAAAGCCTTAAGAGCTTTTGATGTGGCAATAACTGTGGCACGACTAGTTACAGTTGAGCCTGTAATATAGTCAAAATCACCACCGTACTTTTTAACTTCCCAGTCTGAGTCGTTTAGATTATGACCTGTAAACTGATCAAGGAAATTACCATGGTTTCTGTCGACCTTGTCGCCTAAACCTGGAGTTTCGGTGGAGAATTGAATGTCTGCTTTGTAAACATTCTTGTCTTTATCAAAGCCGCAGATCATAACTAAAGGATCGGAGTAACCCTGATTAGTAGAGTAGCTTAGGACATAACCTAAGATCTTATTATCAAGACTTGATACAAAAAACTTCTGATTATGGCCGATATCAGCATTTGCCTTAATCTGATAGCAGCTTATCTGTGTACCTTTAACCTTTGCCTCTTCAGGGAGCAGATCTTTTACACGACCTAGCATTGATGAATTCTCGTTTTGTGAAATTAGTGTTGCAGTACTTCTTTCAACATAAAGTACAGAGCATACGCTAAAGGTTGCCACAACTGATAAAGAAACTCCTGCAAGTATCGCTCTTGAAGCCTTGTTCATAGGCTTTTTAGAAGGAGTCTTGTTATCATCTGATAAAAGAACTTTCTTAACATCAGTACTCATTATAGTAAGCCTCCTTTCTTCTTATAGCGGATACCATAAGGACGACGACGGGTCAGGACATCGATAAGTGGTGCACAGGCGTTTGCTAGCATGATTGAGAATGCTACAGCATCTGAATATGAGCCGTAGGCTCTGATAATTAAAATCAGGAAGGCAACAAGAATAGAGAAGTAGACTCTACCTCTTGCTGTACCTGAATTGGTTACAGGATCGGTAATAATAAAGAATCCTGCAATCATGGTGCCGCCAAATAACAGGTTATCAAGTGGTGTAAAGAACTGACCTGGATTTAGATGGTAGAAAATTGCACTGAATACTAAAAAAGCTGCAAAGAAGGTAAAGACCATCTTAAAGATAATTATTCTAAAGGCAAGGAGCACAATACCACCTAGAATATAGGCAATGGCAAGGGCAATGTAAGCCTGGTTCTGACTCTTTGAATAATCATTAGGAGTCATTTCATTTAAAACACCGCTCTTACGAGGTGTTTTTGCCAGCTCAAGGAAGGTTGCACCTGTAAAGGCATCTAATGTTTTCGTTAGGGAGTGACCTGAAACTGCTTCAATTGCATCATTTGAATTGTCAGTTACATTAAGTGAGTCTACAAGATTTTTAATCTCTGAGGCGTTTTGGCCTGAGTAGACAACATCAAAAGTAGCCTGAGCACTTGCGTAGGTATAAGCCTGAGGAGCTGGTGAAATCCAGGTGGTACCAACAATCTTAGGGCATGAGATCACGATAAAGATAAAGCCTGCCATGGCAGGATTAAAGATATTATGACCTAAAC
>JAAYPN010000123.1 GCA_012519775.1 Aeromonadales bacterium
ATCAAAATACGGCCCAGAGATTCCTCCCTGAACCGTATTATCTATTCAATCACTCAGAAATTACTTCTGTGTTTTAGCGTTGATAGCACGAATTCTGCTTGGTAGTGAGTATAGACGGATAAAGCCTTCAGCATCTTCCTGGCTGTATACATCATCAGCACCAAAGGTTACGAAATCGAAGTTGAATAGACTGTTTGGAGAATCCTTCTGGATTACCTCTAAATTGCCCTTGTATAACTTGATAACTACCTTACCGTTAACGTCTTTAGCGCAGTTATCTGCTGCTGCTAATAAAATCTCACGTAGACGTGTGAACCAGCGACCATCGTATACTAACTGAGCAAATTCAACAGCTAAGTGCTCACGGAAAACGCGAGTTGCCTTATCTAGAACTAACTGCTCAATTGCACGAATTGCCTTGTAGATAATGGTTCCGCCTGGGGTTTCATAGCAACCACGTGACTTCATACCAACTAAACGGTTCTCAGTGATATCGATACGACCTACACCGTTTCTAGCACCGCGCTCATTTAACTCAGAAATGATCTCAAATGGAGACATTGCTTTACCATTGATCTCAGTTACATAACCATTCTTAATAGTTAACTCGAATATCTCTGGAGTATCAGGAGCCTTCTCTGGAGAAGTAGTCCATACCCATACGTTCTCTGAAGGTGCATTCCAGGTGTTCTCTAACTCGCCACCCTCTGTTGAGATGTGTAGGCAGTTAGCATCACGGCTGTAGATCTTCTTTAAAGTAGTCTTGCAAGGAATATGACGAGCGTCTAGGTAAGCTAATAACTCTTCACGTGACTGCATATCCCAAATACGCCATGGAGCGATAACATCTAGCTCTGGAGCTAAAGCTGCTACAGCACTTTCGAAACGAACCTGGTCGTTACCCTTACCGGTAGCGCCGTGAGCAATAGCATCAGCACCTTCTTCTAATGCGCACTCAACCATTGCCTTTGCAATGATAGGACGAGCAATAGCAGTACCTAATAAGTATTCACCTTCGTATAAAGCACCAGTCTTCATCATCTCGAAAACATAGTCTTTTACGAACTCTTCTCTTAAATCTTTAACAATGCACTTGCTTGCGCCTGACTGCTTAGCCTTCTGCTCAATACCTTCAAGATCTTCACGCTCTTGACCAACATCAGCTACGAAACATACAACTTCACAATCACCATAGTTCTCTTTTAACCAAGGTACGATGGTTGATGTATCAAGACCGCCAGAATATGCTAATACAACTTTTTTGTAGTGCTTATTTTCGTGTTTTAACATTGCTTATATCCTCAATATTAAGCGTTAATTAGTTTGGCAAGTACTGCCATATTAATATGTAAACGATTTTCTGCTTCGTCGAAAACTACAGACTTAGGACCATCCATAACCTCATCAGTGATTTCATAACCACGATGTGCTGGCAGGCAGTGCATTACAATTTTAGCGCCTGACTGCTCAACTAGATTATTGTTAATCTGATATGGCATATACTTCTTTCTTACTGTATCCAGTGGAGTATTATCACCCATTGATACCCAGGTATCGGTATAAATCACATCAAAGTCTTTTAGTTTGCTGATATCGTTTTCAACTGATATTTTGCAACCATTCTTCTTTGCAATTTCATTTGCTTTAATGAAAACTGCTGCGTCAGGTGAGCAATTCTCAGGGCTAAAGCAGGTAACATTTGCGCCTAGGATTGCGCCTGCTACAAATAATGAATTTGTAACATTGTTACCGTCACCAACATAGGCAACCTTAACACCCTTGATAGCACCTATATGCTCTTTAATCGTCATGTAATCAGCCATTGCTTGAGCTGGATGATATAAATCAGATAGTGCATTAACTACTGGTACACTGCCGTACTGAGCTAACTCTTCTAGAGTGCGCTGTGAAAATACACGACCAACTAGACAATCTACCCAGCGGCATAAATTACGTGAGTAATCAGCAATTGTCTCTCTTTTACCTAATTCACCGTTTTGTAAATCCAGGTAAACACCATGACCACCTAATCTATAAAAAGCAATTTCAAAAGTTGTTCTTGTTCTTAGGGATGGCTTTTCAAACATAATAGCACCACTCCGTCCTGCTAGAACAGTATTGAATTTTGCAGGCTCTTTTTTCATAGCTGCAGCGGTTTCTAAAATGTCTAGATATTCATCTTGGCTTAATTCAAAGCCAGTTAGTAAATGACGCATCTTAAAGCTCCCATGCGACATACAAAGGACACCCTTTGTGGTTGTTAAAAACAAAGACAAACTGTCTTAAAAAACATGAATTTTATCATAGCAAAATTATGTTCAAATTCTACAAAATAGATATTATGCCTTAATTATGTGCAAAAATCATTCTAATGCTAAATTAGATCTAATTTATTCATTGCTAAAGTAAGGGCAGCAATCGCTCTAGCCTCTGTTAAAGGTGAATCCTGACTAAAAATCAGCTCTTTTGCTTCTTTTGGACTTACCCTTACTATATTAATTGGTTCAGGCTCATCTCCTTCTAACTGCATTTCGTATAAATCAGTACATAAATAACAGTACATTCTAAGCTGTAACATGCCTGGAGCTACGGTCATTTCATTTCGAAGCGTTCTGATTTTCTTAGCACCAAAACCTATTTCTTCCTTTAATTCTCTGTTGCAGGCTTCTTTTGGATCTTCTCCATTATCAATTTTACCTTTAACAAACCCTAGTTCATAACGCTCAAAACCGCAGGCATATTCACTTGTAAGCAGAAAGTCTTTTCCATCAAAAGGTACTGCTAAAACGGCACCGTTTCCACCAATCAGACGCTCATAAGTCATCTCTTTATTATTTGAAAATTTTAAATCCAGCTGATCAACAGTAAAAAAATTAGAAACTTTCTGTCTTCTTTTAGCTAATACTTTAGGTAATTGATTATTTAAAACACAAAGATCCATCTTGAACCGTCCATTTTTATATATTCATTGTTATACTTTATCACTAGATACATTTTTTCTTAATCAACTTTAATAAAAAAAGAAAGATTCATGGATAATACTGATAAAGCAAATCCGATCCGACTTGATAAATGGCTATGGGCAGCAAGGTTTTATAAAACCAGATCAATCGCCAGACAAATGATTGAAGGCGGTAAAGTTGACTACAATGGAGCCAAGGCAAAGCCATCAAGAACCATTGAGGTAGGAGCATTAGTAAAAGTACTGCAGGGTAATGTTAGAAAGGAAGTGGTTATAATAAATCTTTCTGATGTGCGAGGCCCTGCTACCGTTGCTCAAACCTTATATGAAGAAACTGAGCAAAGTATTAAAATACGTGAAAAACAGATTGAACAAATCAAAATTAATGCTCTTTTAGCCCCACATCCAGATGAAAAGCCAAATAAAAAGGAGAGAAGGGAGCTAATTAACTTAAAATATGGAAGATAATAAAATGCAAAATTTTGAGCACAACAGCGTAGAAAGATTTTTATTTGATAACCACGGTGTTCGTGGCGAGATTGTAAAGATTAAAAAGCCATTTGAAGAATTACTGCACGACTCTTACCCAAAGGTTGTTAAATCAGTAATGATGGAACTGTCTGTAGCATCAGTTCTTATCGCTTCAACTCTAAAAGACGGCTCTGAGATTATGATTCAGATAAGAGGCGGAAAAACCTCTCCTTTAAAGTATGCTCTAATCAATATACGTCAGGATTTATCATTTTATGGCTCAGCATCTTTAAATGAAGGCTTTGCTCTAAATGATGATGCAACCTTAGCTGATTTATGCAGTAACGACAGCGTGCTGGTTATTTCAGTCTTTCCTAAAGACGGCAAGAAGTGGCAGGGAATTGTAGCTATCGATCCTAATTCAATCAGCGCTACTTTAGAAAATTACTTTAAAGACTCTCAGCAGTTACCTACAAGATTCTTTATTCAAACTGATATGGATAACATCCAGTCAGGAGGAATCATGCTACAGATTATTCCAAATGTGGATAAGAATATTGAATCTCTTGACCATTTGGCAATTTTATCAGGAACATTAACAGCTGATGAATTATTTACTCTTTCTCTTGAGGAGTCTTTAACAAGACTGTTTTCTCATGAAGAAGTGAAAGTATTTGGTCAAAAAGAAATTGTCTTCAGATGTATTTGCTCAAAGCAAAGATGTGAAAATGCTTTATTACAGCTTGATCCTAGCGAGCTTAAAAAGCTAATTGATGAAGACAACGGTACAACAATGACCTGTCAGCATTGTGGTAAAACATATACCTTTGATAAAGAGGAATTATCAGAACTACTAGTACAGATTAGCCAATAATAATGATTGCAAAGAACTATCCAAAGGCAAGCTAGTTTAATGTCAGCGTATTTAGCGTAGGACATTTTGTTGGCGACTATTTCACTAATATCTTGCCAATTTTATTATCTATTCTAGCAGTACAATTTAAACTGTCATTGTCAGAATGCGCCTCTTTGTACATGATTTTCCAGGTAACAACTTCGTTCTTGCAGGCACCTATAGGAATTGCTACTGATAATAGAGATCTTGGAATTGTTTATTCCATTGCTCTTTTCACAGAAGAACTTATCTCATGTAAGTGCATCTTCAATTGTCATGACTATGCTGATTGGTAAAGCAATTGGCGGTCTTGTAGCCGGTGTAATGCATCTAATTTTAAATTAAGAGCTATTATCTTATGTTCTTATATCCTAACTGCCACCATGATGATTATATTCTTATGTAACTCAACTTTTGCATTTCAAAAATTGAGTTAAAACGTTAAATATAAGCTGTCGAGCACTGCTTTTGTTTTTTAAAATACGATTTTTGATTATTAAGACAGATGTGATATATAAAAATGGCTTAAGAATGCTGTTTAAGAGGTGTTTTTTGTTGCAGAAATGTGTATAAATGTTATAATTTATGTTGAAAATCAATGACTTAAATCAAATTATACACACGATATTAAGATAAACAAAAATTCATCTTCTTGCAATAGAGCAATTTCTTTTGATTTCATTTTTACTTACATCGGTATAACTACTCTTTTACGTAAAGCCAAGTTTGAAAAGCGTTCTGGAGCTGATGTATTTACCATCTTGAATGTACTTTTCTCTTCTGTATTTAAAGGTTATCTAAATCTTTACAGATTCTTTGCATCTACTGAAGGTAAAGCATTATCTTTTAGCAGAGATTCAGCATGCAGATTTCTTTCCAATCCAAAGTATCACTGGCAGTCTTTAATGTTTTATATAGCCACATTCATCATCAGATTTATCTGTGACCTGAATAAAGACAATAAAGAGCAGATTAACTGTCTGATTGTGGACGATACCATGATTGAAAGAAGCAGAGGTAAGAAGGTAGAGCTTTTATCAAGACAGTTTAACCATGTTATAGGTAAAACGGTTAAAGGTTTTACTGACTTGGCCTTAGGATGGACAGACGGAATTAACCATATTCCTGTATTAAGTTATCTCATAGCTTCTAGCAGAGAGAAAAATCTAATCAGAAAAGCCGATGAGAATAACATTGATAACAGAACCGCCGGAGCTAAACGCAGAAAGACTGCCTGTAAAAAGAAAACTGAAACTCTAATCAGTATGTGCAGGCGTACTGTAAGAGTAATATCTGCATCTTATATTCAGATGGACTCCTGGTTCTTTTCTGACTACCTTGTCAGAAAGCTTAATCTGATAACTTCCATCATTGCTTATACCAACAAAGACCTTAGAGTCAGACTTGTCTTTGTAAAAGCACGAAACTCTAAGGACTGGATTTGTATTGTAAGCACTGACCTTAACTTATCTCCTGAGAAAGTAATTGAACTCTATGGCAGAAGATGGTCCATTGAAGTTGCCTTTAAAGCTCAGAAAGTTACCTTGGGTTAAAGAACGAATGCCTGGCTCATGACTTTGATACCTGTAATGCCTTTATGGTTATCTTCAGTGTCAGATTACAGCTCATGGAGTTTAACAGAAGACAGGATAAAGATTCTCGTTCTATTGGAGAGCTTTTCTATAGTATACGCTCTGAACTTACTGCTGTTACCTTTGCTGAAGCTCTTCAGACTCTGCTATCTCTGATTGATGACATTGCCATTACTTTAGATGCAGCAGGCTGTTTACGTAAAGGTAAAATTGCCAAAGCTAAAGAAGTAATATCAGACAAAATCTCAGAGTGGTACTCAGGTATGACTGACTACATCAAAATGTACATTCAGCTATCACAAACTTCTCAATAATCGAAAATCGTATTTTAAAGAACAAATGCAGTGTTAAACCGCATTGTTATCAATATTTTGAATAAAAATCAAAATGCAAAAGTTGAGTTTTTAATTTATTTTATTGTGACTTAAGCCACACAATAATTTTTTTTCAAATAAAACAAATATCCTTATTTAAAAGCGAATTTTTTGAACTATATCAAGTTATAATATAAATGTTTTTCAGTATTGGGACTATAAAAAAAATGAATCCAATTTATCTTGGCGTTAACATTGATCACGTTGCTACAGTTCGTAATGCACGTGGAACTAATTACCCTGATCCAGTTACTGCAGCTGGTATTGCAGAACTTGCTGGCGCAGACAGTATCACAACCCATTTAAGAGAAGATCGTCGTCATATAACTGACCGAGATGTTCGTATCATCCGTGAAACCGTAAAAACATCTCTAAATCTAGAGATGGCGGTAACTGATGAAATCTTAGCAATTGCAGTTGGTATTCAACCACAAAAGGCATGTTTTGTGCCAGAAAGACGTGAAGAAGTAACTACTGAAGGCGGTCTTGACGTTATTGGTAACATGGCAAAAATTGAAAATGCCATTGTTAAGTTAGATAACGTACACACTGTATGCTCATTATTTATCGATCCTGTAAAAGAACAGATCGATGCAGCAAAGAAGGTAGGAGCTCCTTACATTGAATTCCATACTGGTTGCTATGCAAATGCAACCAGCCAGGAGCAGTTAAACCATGAGATTCAGACTTTAAGAGAAGCTGCTGAATACGCAGACAGCATCGGCCTTGGTGTAAATTCAGGTCACGGCTTAAACTACAACAATGTTGCTGCCGTTGCTGCTATTCCACAAATGAACGAATTAAATATCGGCCACAGTATCATTGCACGCGCAATATTTACCGGCTTACCAGAAGCTGTCAAAACCATGAAACAAATCATGGAATCAGCCCGCAATAATTCATCAAAGTAATAGAGGTCCACAATGAGCTTTAATAACCTTTTAGAAAACTTCGGTATGACTCCAATTGAGCGCGTTGAAGCTGCAATTGCCGCTTTAAAGCGTGGTCGTGGAATCCTAGTTGTTGATAGCGAAGACAGAGAAAACGAAGGCGACTTAATTTATGCTGCTGAAACTGTTACTGATGCACAAATGGCATTTATGATCCGTGAGTGTTCAGGTATCGTATGCGTTTGTATCGAAGAAGAACAGGCAAAGCGCATGAATCTTCCTATGATGGTTCAAAACAATACCTCTGTTTACGGTACAGCATTCACTATTTCTGTTGATGCAGCAAAGGATGTAACCACTGGTGTTAGTGCTCCAGACCGTGTAAAAGCTATCAAGGCTGTTATCAACAAGAACGGTAAACCAGAAGATTTAGCTTCTCCAGGTCACATGTTCCCTCTTGTTGCCAAAAAGGGCGGTGTTTTAGAGCGTGATGGTCACACAGAGGCTTCAGTTGATTTAGCTCGCCTTGCTGGTCTTACACCTGCTGGTATCTTATGTGAGTTATGTGCTCCTGATGGCAATATGGCTAAGTTACCACGTGTGACTCAGTTCGCTCTTGAGCATGACTTAACATGCCTATCTATCCTAGATTTAATCGCTTACAGAAAAGCAAAGAACGTTTAAATCTCTATTTAGCTACTGCGCACAGGCGTAGTAGCTTATCAATCAAGCATGAACATAACCGATAACCTTAAGCTAGGTACTCACATATACGGTAAAATAGGTGGAATACCTTTAGTAATTACCCCAGGATGGGCTACAGACTGTAGATTTTTAGAGCCCTTAGTAAAGTTATTTAGCGATTATGAAGTCATACTAATAGACATGCCAGGTTACGGATTATCCCGCAATTTAGCTCAATTTAGCTCCTCAATAAGACAAACAGGCAACTTGCTTTTAAATACTATTCCTAAGGAATGTATTTTAATGTCCTGGTCTTTAAGTACCTTATCCTGTATCAGCGCTTTAGGTGCGGATAAAGAATCAAAAATCAAAAAATTCATTTCGCTTTGCGGCACCCCAAGATTCCCGTGCGATCCAAACTGGCCCGGGGTAGATTATAAGTACGTTTTAAAAAGCCAAAAGCTTTTTAATGAAGAAGCCAATCAGAGAAGTATTAAACTTTTTTTTAAACTTCAGACTCAGACTAACGGCTATAGTAAAGAAATTAATGAATGGATTATGGACTGCTTTACTAAGATGGGAGAGATTGACACTTTAGTTTTGAAAAATGGACTTAATCATATGTCCTTTTCTGATTTAAGATACACCTTAAATCATGTAACTATTCCTTGTCTTCATATATTTGGACAAAAGGACAGATTAGTAAAAGCTGAACTTGTAAATAAACTAACAAAAGCTCCTTTCCATACATGCTCTATTCTTAAAAATTCAGCTCATATGCCTTTTATTACTGAGCCTGAGCTTCTAAAAGAAACCGTTAATTCCTTTATCAATTCAAAGTAAAACTTCGAATTTCTAATAATCTTTCTCGATATTCTTAAAAAACATTTAATGTTTTTTTTGCAAATTTTATTATCCATCTGATATATAACAAAATTTAATATTAAAGATCTCTTTAAAATTTGCCGATACTTATAGTAAGACAGAAATCTAACTTTAATTTAGGTCATTGAAATATGGACGTTGTCACAAGTGCTATTTCAAATGTGATTACTACAGGGATTCCGCATGCAGCGCAAGAAGCCCGTAGGGATTCTTTGACCAAAGAAACTATCCCTCAAATCAACCAGAATTCTGCATCTCAGGGAAACAATCCTTCCTCTCAAGGTAATGTTGCTAATGCTCCTTCAAGCTCAAATCTCTTCATCCAGGCAGATGCCATCATAAAGACCGGCCAGACAAAAATTGGCGAAAAGAAGTCTCTTCAAAAAGACAAAAAAACTGAGAGTACTTCCGAGGGAAAAGAAGCTAAAGGCGTTGGCCCCGCTAAAGGTACTGGAGTTACATCAACAGCCTCTGGAAACAGCTTTAATCAAAAGGTTGCTTCTGCAAGTAATATAACTGCAGCTTTAGATGGTGCTTTTGGCAATACAGGAGTGGATTACTCAATAGATGCCGACAAGCACCGTGAAAAAGGAAAAGGTTATAGCTCTAAGGCTATTGCTGATAGATATAAATCATCAAACCCAAGACTGGTTACTGGTAACTTTATCGACGTTAACAGCTAACTAGTTGTGAACAAGAGTCTTCAAATATTCCTGTTCAATTCTCTTTTGCTCGTCATCAGACATCTGCTCAACTTCAACATCGCCTTCTTCATCTGAAGCAAGAGAATTTTCAACAATGTCCTGTTCAATAAACCATTCTGGCTTTTCATAGGTGATTTTATTTACATACCACAGTTTCTTGCCCTTAGGAGTAACCACCTCGGCACAATCATCTACGGATTTACCTAATAAAGCGCGCGCCATAGGAGCATCAACGGAGATGCAATTCGAACGACCAAAGATTTCATCTGAACCTACAATACGGATCTGTAATAGTGATTCATCTTCGTCTGATTCAATTTCAACATAAGCACCAAAGAACACTCTGCCTTCCTGCTGCTTATTGAATCCAATAACCTGAAGGTCGTTTAAGCAATGACGAAGATATCTGATTCTTCTATCAATCTGACCTAATAATCTTTTATTGTAGTGATAATCAGCATTTTCCGATCTATCACCAAGGCTTGCAGCCCAGCTTACTTTTTGAGTGATTTCTGGACGTTTTACTTCCCATAAATAATCCAGTTCTTTATGGAGCTGTTCAAAACCTTCGCGAGTAATAAAAGGCTTACCCATACAAATAAATCCTCCTCAAAGAAAAACCCGGCGACAAGCACCGGGTTTAGCCATTATAAATTGATTAAATCAAATTATAACTGTGGACCAGCCTTAACTAGATCACCACATTGAGCCTCAAACTTCTTGAAGTTCTTGATGAAACGCTCTGCTAGATCCTTAGCCTTTACATCCCAATCAGCTGGGTTTGCATAGGTATCACGTGGGTCTAGGATCTTAGGATCAACACCTGGTAATGATGTTGGAACCTTGAACGAGAACATTGGAATGGTCTTTGTCTCAGCCTTATCGATTGAACCGTCTAAGATTGCATCGATGATACCACGTGTATCCTTAATAGAGATACGCTTGCCAGATCCGTTCCAACCAGTATTAACTAGGTATGCATTAGCACCTGACTTGTTCATTCTCTCAACTAGTACTTCTGCGTACTTGATTGGAGGTAATGTTAAGAATGCTGCACCGAAGCATGATGAGAAGGTTGGAGTAGGCTCGGTAATACCACGCTCTGTACCAGCTAACTTAGCTGTGAAGCCTGATAAAAAGTAGTACTGAGTCTGATCCTTATCTAGGATTGATACTGGAGGTAAAACACCGAATGCGTCAGCTGATAAGAAGATTACGCGCTTAGCAGCAGGGCCCTTTGAAATTGGCTTAACGATGTTTGTGATGTGGTTGATTGGGTATGAAACACGAGTATTCTCGGTTACTGACTTATCATCGAAGTCTATCTTACCATCTGCAGAAACTGTTACATTCTCTAATAGAGCATTACGCTTGATAGCTGCCCAAATGTCTGGCTCGTTTTCCTTTGATAGGTTGATAACCTTAGCGTAGCAACCACCTTCAAAGTTAAATACACCATCATCATCCCAACCGTGCTCGTCGTCACCGATTAGAAGACGCTTTGGATCTGTTGATAGAGTAGTCTTACCAGTACCTGATAGACCGAAGAAGATAGCGGTGTTCTTGCCGTCTTTATCAGTATTTGCTGAACAGTGCATTGCTGCAATACCCTTTAATGGTAAGTAGTAGTTCATCATTGAGAACATACCCTTCTTCATCTCACCACCGTACCAGGTATTTAGAATTAACTGCATACGCTCTGTTAGGTTAAATACAACAGCAGTCTCTGAATTTAGACCTAACTCTTTGTAGTTCTCAACCTTAGCCTTTGATGCATTTAGAACAACGAAGTTTGGCTCGAAGTTCTTTAATTCTTCAGCTGTTGGACGGATGAACATGTTGGTTACGAAGTGAGCCTGCCATGCAACCTCAACAACGAAACGAATTGCCATGCGTGTGTTTGCATTAGCACCACAGAAACAATCAACAACATATAACTTCTTGTTTGATAATTCCTTAGCTGCTAAAGTCTTTAATGCGTTCCAAGACTCTGTTGATAGAGGCTTGTTGTCATTCTTGAATTCATCAGAAGTCCACCATAAGGTGTCTTTTGAAGTGTCATCCATAACGATGAACTTATCTTTTGGTGAACGGCCAGTGTAAACACCAGTCATTACATTAACTGCACCCATTTCAGTATTCTGACCAACGTCAAAACCAGTTAGACAATCTTTGGTCTCTTCTGCGTATAGGTCTTCGTATGAAGGGTTGTGAACTATCTCAGCAGCTGCGCTGATGCCATATTTAGCTAAATTAAGCTCGTCGAATAAGCCCATTTTTTTCTCCACGTGTTAGTGACTGAGTAAACTCAGGTTTTATAGTTACAGTTCCGATTTTACAGTAATTTGATCATTTATGCGATTACTTTGAAACAAATAATTGCACATATTTTATCAATTAGAAAATTTTTCTCTTTTTTGGGGAAAATGCCTTAAAAGCACTTAAAATCAGCTAGAATAGAATAATGCGTTTTTATAAATATGTACCCCTTTTTATTAAAATCTAGTTAGGAAATCTATGAGTAAAATTAGTGTAAGTGATAAAGCCCAAGAATACTTTTTAAACATCATTAGCAAGCAGAAAATGGAAGGACTAGCAATCCGTCTAACTGCTAATAATGTAGGTACTCCAGGTGTTCAATGCGGTATTTTATACTGCCCTAAAGAATACATCACCTCAAACGATGAGCACTTCCAAATGAAGGGCTTTGAGATTGTTATCGATCAGTCTGTGTCTGAGTACTTAGATGACTCTATGATTGATTTGACTAAGAATGATGATGGAGAAGATTTATTAACTTTCCATGCACCAAATTTAAATAAGCAAAACTTACCAGCTGATGCATCTTTTTTTGATAGATTGAAAGCATTCATTGACTCAACAGTAAGTCCTTCACTTGCAGCTCACGGCGGTGCAGTTTCATTAGTTGAAGTTACAGATGATGGAATCGTAAAGGTTAAGTTTACAGGTGGTTGCCTAGGTTGCTCAATGGTAGGTGTTACACTAAAAGAGGGTATCCAGACTCAATTAAACCAGGCATTCCCAGGTATGATTAAAGATGTTGTTGATGTAACAGAACACGAAGTTACAGAAAACACTTACGGTTAACAGATAACCTAAAAAGGTGGCATTCAATACTAATTTATTGCCACCTTTTTTATTCTGCTTTTTGTTCTCTGCTAAGTAAAGATATAGCTGCTTCTGGCCCTGATTTGCCCTTGTAAAGAACTTCATATACTTCATTACAAATTGGCATTTGAACGTCGTACTTATCGATAAGCCCTTTTACGACTTCACTCATAGTATAACCTTCGACTACCTGTCCAATCTTGTTTAAGGCATCCTCACAGGACATACCCTGACCAAGATAATAACCAAATCGTCTATTTCTTGATTGATTATCAGTACAGGTTAAAATCAAATCACCAAGACCTGCAAGTCCCATGAAAGCCTTTTCAGTTGCCCCCATGGCTATTCCGAATCTTGTCATTTCAACAAGACCTCTTGAGATAAGAGCTGTTCTTGCATTCGCTCCATAACCTAAACCATCAGATAAGCCAGCACCTATGGCGATGACATTCTTAATGGCACCTCCAAGCTGTAAGCCTACAAGATCACAACTTGCATATATTCTGAAAGTTTTAGTATGCATAAGTTCTGAGAACTCTTTAATGCATCCTTCATCAGTTCCTGCCATAGCAATGGCTGTTGGCATTCCTTTGGCAAGTTCAATTGCAAAGGTTGGACCTGATAATGCGGCCATTGGGATATCATTTCCTAATATCTCTTTGGCTACTTCACTTAGCAATTTACCAGAAACTTTATCTAAACCTTTGGTTGCCCAGGCTATTTTATGTTCTTTTGTTAAATATGGTTTTATTGAAAGAAGAACATCTGAGAAAGTATGGGATGGAACAACTACCAAAATGTCGTTTGAAGCCTCTACAACCTCTTTTAGATCTGAAGAAACTACAAGTGCATCCTCAAAACGGATTGAAGGTAGATACTTTTCGTTAACGCGCTCTTGCTGCATCTTCTGTGCACTTGCTTCATTTCTAGCCCACAACATCACTGGCAAACCTTTTGATGCTGTAGACTGAGCAAGTGCGGTTCCATAGGAACCTGCACCTATTACGCTTAACGCATATTTTGAAGTAGACATACTATCTTACTTATCACTAAGCTTGTGGAGCTTCATCCTTTGATGCACCGTTTGCTACATCAGAGTTTTTAGCTGCTTCCTGTGCTGCCTGATCTTTACGAGCACGGTACATAGCTTCAAAGTTGATAGGCTGTAAATTTAATTGAGGGAAAGTACCACGATTTACTAATGAAGAGATGTGCTCACGAGCATATGGGAATAGCATGTTTGGAGCTACACCTGCTAATAAGTAATCCATGGTTTCCTGATCAATGTTCTTGATTAGGAAGATACCAGCCTGGTGAACTTCACAAATGAAGGCAACTTCTTCACCAATCTTGCAGGTTACTGTAACACGTAAATCAACTTCGTATGACTCATCAGTTACTTTTGTTGGCTTTGCATCGAAATCAACCTTAATCTCCGGTTTCCACTCTTTAGTGAAAATGGCTGGAACATTAGGAGTCTCTAATGAGCAATCCTTTGCATAAAGACGAATAATGTCAAATGCTGGTTGATTTGATTGTTGTTGTGAATTATCAGACATTTTATATTTCCTTAAGTTTAATAATTAAAATTAGTTTTTAATTGATAGTGGTAAATTGTCCATAGACCATTGTGTAATACCACCATCTAATGTAAATACCTTGGTATAGCCCTGCTTTTTCAAAGAAACAGCGCTGTTGAAGCACTCAGAATCCATCTTATCTTTACCTACTAAAATAACAGGCTTATCTTTGTAGCTTTCGATTCTATTCAACTTACCTTCTTTAATCTCTGCTAAGGTAATGTTGATTGAGTTTGCGATATGACCCCTAGCAAAAAGATTATTTGGTCTTACATCTACGTAAACACCGTTTTCATGGTTAATCATTGCTGTAGCTGCATTTGAGTTAACCTTCTTTACATGAGCAAGCCAAATACGAACCTGCACATAAATTAAAGATCCTAGGATTGCAACAAATACGATCGCCATAATTTGGTGACGACTTGCAAAAGCAATTAATTCCTGTAATTTGTCAGATGAGAAAAATTCACCCACAATGACACCTCTATATGTAACAAAATAATTTCTAAAGATTTTATCATAAGAAATCAGTTACAAAAAACTGTTTAACTCACATTTGGCACGCTTGTAGATATATCTTCAAAAAAAATCATTATCCTGACTATGAAGATTATTTACTTTTTTTTAGTTTTTCTAAGAAAAAGCCCTCAAATTGTCATAAAACACTGTAAAATATCTTTAGTCTTTTTTATTTAAATGAGAAAATAGTAATTATGGCAAATAAGAAACCATTAGCCCTTATTATTATGGATGGTTGGGGCAACAATCCAGTTAAAGATTTTAACGCAGTAGAAGCAGCTAAGACTCCTATTCTAGATAGTTTAGTTGCTAACTACGCACACACTGATATCCAGGCTTCAGGTATCGACGTAGGTCTGCCTGATGGTCAGATGGGTAACTCAGAAGTAGGTCACACCAACATTGGTGCTGGTCGCATCGTTTACCAGGAATTAACAAGAATCGGTAAAGCAATTGCTGATGGCGATTTCTTTGAAAACAAGACATTATGTGCAGCTGTAGATGGCGCTGTAAAAGCAGACAAGGCTGTTCACATCATGGGTCTGATGTCACCGGGTGGCGTTCACTCTCACCTAGACCACTTTGTTGCTATGATCAAGCTAGCAGCAAAGCGCGGTGCTAAAAAAGTTTACTTCCATGCATTCACCGATGGCCGTGACGTTGCACCTCGTTCAGCTCACGAATACATCAATGTAATTGAGAATGCATTCAAGGAAGCAGGTGTTGGTCGTATAGCTACTATGGTAGGCCGTTACTACGCAATGGATAGAGATAACCGTTGGGATCGTGTAGAGCAGGCTTACAACCTAATCACTGAAGCTAAGAGTGAATTTGCTCCATTTGAATCTGCAACAGCAGCTTTAGATGCAGCTTATGCTCGTGATGAGAACGATGAGTTCGTTAAAGCATCAGTAATCGGTGAGAAGGCTCCTCTAGCTGACGGCGACGCATTAATTTTCATGAACTTCCGTGCTGACCGTGCTCGTCAAATTACACGTTCATTCGTAAACGCAGACGCAGACTTCTCAGGTTTTGTACGTCAGGTTAAACCAAAGCTATCAAGCTTCGTAATGTTAACTCAGTACGCAGCTGACATTAACACTGCATGTGCATACGCTCCAGAGGATTTAACCAACACTTTAGGCGAGTGGTTATCAAAGAACGATAAGACTCAGTTACGTATTTCTGAGACTGAGAAATATGCTCACGTAACATTCTTCTTCAACGGCGGTGTTGAGACTGTATTCCCAGGCGAAGACAGAATTCTAATCCAGAGTCCTAAAGTTGCTACTTATGACCTACAGCCAGAAATGAGCTCAACTGAGCTTACTGATAAGCTATGTGCAGCTATCGAGTCTGGCAAGTATGACATGATCATCTGTAACTATCCTAATGGTGATATGGTTGGTCATACTGGCGTATTTGATGCTGCTGTTAAGGCTTGTGAAGCTGTTGACCACTGCATCGGCCGTGTTATCGAGTCATTAAAGAAGGTGGACGGTGAGTGCTTAATCACTGCTGACCACGGTAACTGTGAGAGAATGAAGGACCTAACCACTGGTGTTCCTTACACAGCTCACACCAACCTACCTGTTCCATTTATCTACTACGGCAGAAAGGCAACAATGCGTAATGACGGTCGTCTATCAGACATCGCTCCAACCATGTTATACCTAAAGGGTATGGATGTACCTGCTGAGATGACTGGTAAATCAATCATCACTTTAGAAGACTAATTCTTTTAGAGTTTTAGATTAAGGTAATGCCACACGGTTTGTGTGGCATTATTATTTAGGTAGGATTAAAGCTTTCTCTTTTTCAAATCCACAAGGCCCCACAGGCAGCCCATAATCAAACCACCTATATGGCACAGATTTGCAATTCCATTCATAAAGAAACCCAAAACAATAAAGATAGCACTTACTGTTAACAGGCCTTTAGGAAAATTAAATCCATATGGAAGATCTTTACGTAAAGAGATAACTCCAGAATAACCTATCAAGCCATAGACCACACCTGATAACCCGCCGAAATAGCCAAAGTCGCTCATAAAACAATACTGAATAACATTTGAAATAAGAGCTGTGCTAATTAGGATAGTAAAAAATTTAACCTTACCAAACCCCTTTTCAATTGGTCTGCCAATAGCCTCAAACATAACGATATTGAATGCTATATGGAAGAAGCTAAAGTGTACAAAGACTGGCGTTAGCAGCTTGTAATATGAGAATACATCTGTGAAAACAAAAGCTTTATTTAAAGCAAAGGTTTTAATTACAAAGGACTCATTTACTAGGAACAGTAAAAATAAAGCAATACAGATTACTTCAACAATGGTTGTAATTGTTGAAAAATCCACAGTAAGGGGAAGATAGAATCTTGAGGATAACTGCTTTTCCCTTTTTATAGTATTTCCTTTTTTCCATGAAGCTCGGGTAAAGGTTTGATTAAAAGGAGAATTAGCATATTTTATTAGTTCCTGTTTGGCTTTTATAGCATCTAGGTTATTTGTTACATATACAGTATATTTACTAGAATACCCCTGCTTTGCCTTTGACTTAACTCCAATGGAATTTAAATAATCAACAAATCCTAAAGCCTTCTCCTTAGGGAGAAGGCATACTTCATAGGTGTATTCGTCTATTATTTCGAATTCAGCCATTTCATGTACTCTGCAACACCTTGAGCTACAGTCTTAAACTCAATATCACAACCTGCGTTTCTCAATAGAGTCAGATCTGCCTGAGTGTAGCTTTGATAATGCCCAATTAACTTCTCTGGGAATGGAATGAACTCAACTTCACCACGACCATGATACTTAATAACAGCTTTTGCAATATTTAAGAATGGTTCAGCTCTGCCTGTACCGCAGTTATAAATTCCTGATGGCCCTTTGTGCTCAAAGAACCATAGATTTACCTCAGCTACGTCACCTACATAAACGAAGTCACGCATCTGCCCGCCGTCTTCATAGCCATCAATACCCTTAAACAGCTTTGGATTCTCGCCAGCTAACATCTGATTATTTAAATGGAAAGCTACTGATGCCATTGAACCTTTATGGCCTTCACGTGGTCCGTAAACATTAAAGTATCTGAAACCTACAACCTGTGACTTTAATGTTGGAAGTTTTCTTCTTACATATTCATCAAACAGGAATTTTGAGTAACCATAAACATTTAGAGGACCTTCATTCTCTCTGTCTTCAACGAAAACATTACCATCACCATAGGTTGATGCAGATGAGGCATAGAAGAAAGGAATCTTATGAGCAGTAGCAAACTCAAATAGTTTTACAGTGTACTCATAGTTGTTTTTCATAATGTACTTACCGTTCCACTCTGTGGTAGATGAGCAAGCGCCTTCATGGAAAATAGCTTCAATGTTGGATGAACCATATTTTGCGTCGAAAGCTTCTTCGTTATTGAATAACTCGTAGAAGTCTTCCTTATCCATATAGTCAGCTATATCTAAATCGGTTAAGTTAATGAACTTATGACCTTCTGTTAGGTTATCAACAACAAGAATATCCTTGATACCTCTGTCATTTAAATGCTTTACGATATTTGAACCGATAAAGCCGCAACCACCAGTAACAATAATCATAATTTTTTCCTTAAAAAAAATGTTGTGTTTCTATTATAATCTTATTACTTAAAAAATAAGTAAAATTGAAATAAAGCCGCATAAAAATGAATACAAATACCCATAAAACCCGTTATCTTATAATTGCACCTTCCTGGCTTGGCGATTTAATTATGGCTCAAAGTCTTTTTAAATCTCTGAAAAAACAGGATCCTGACTGCATTATCGATATCTACGCACCTAAGTACACAATGCCTATCATTGATAGAATGCCGGAAATCGACAACAAGATAATCAATCCATTTGATCACGGCACTTTTAATTTAAAGCTACGTTATCAGGAAGGAAAAAAACTAAGAGAAAATAACTATAAAAAGGTATTTGTTCTTCCGAATTCACTCAAATCAGCGCTCATCGCCTTATTTGCTAAGATCCCTACCCGTATTGGATTTAAAGGCGAATCAAGATATTTTCTATTAAATGAGATGAGAACTAATAAAGAGGATTTTCCTCTCATGGTTCAAAGATATGTAGCCTTAAGCTTTGACAAGAAAACAGTAAAGACAGCAAAAGATTTACCTGAATTTCAGTATCCTAAATTAGATATCAGAACACTTGATCTACAACTTGCAGCAAAGCTTAATTTAGATTTTTCAAAGAAAGCTTTAGTTTTAGGCTGTGGAGCAAATTACGGGCCTTCAAAATTATGGCCAGTAGAGTATTTTGCTCAAGTATCTAACTGGTGGATACAAAATGGGGGTATGGTAATAGGAATCGGTTCTAAAAAAGATATTCCTACAGTAGAACAGATTTATAACCTAATTGATGAAGACAAAAAGAAGGATTTCATCGATATTGCAGGTAAAACCAATCTAACAGAAGCTCTTGATATTGTTGGAGCTTCTACTGCAGCTGTATGTAATGACTCTGGTTTAATGCATACTGTTGCAGCTGCAGATATACCTCAGGTTTGTATCTTTGGTTCTACCTCAACAAATTTCACACCGCCTTTATCAGACAAAGCAGTTTGCTTAGAGTCACAAGAACCTTGTCACCCATGTTTTAAGAGAACCTGCCAATATGGCTCTTATGCATGTTTAAAAGGAATTCAACCTAGCGAAGTTATAGAAAAATTACAAGAATTATTAAAATAGGTGCCCAATGAGCATATACAGTCATTTTATTCTTTTTATTTATAAAGTCATTACAGCTATCGTAGCTCCACTTGGCGCTACTTTTTTATGCTATAAAAAAAGAAATGATCCTCCC
>JAAYPN010000124.1 GCA_012519775.1 Aeromonadales bacterium
ACAATTGTCTTTCTAAATTCTTCTGTATAATACTTTTGCCCTTTTGCCATTGTAGACACTTCCTTCCCTTTTTATATTTTAAGGTGTTCGGCTTTTTGTGTCTACACTAATATACTAACACCACTTCTCAGTAAAATTGAATCTCAGTTTGAGCATATCTCAAAATTTCAAAAGGATATTGACAAGGCAGTAGATATTTTAATTGGAATGCAGGTAGACGGTATTATCTATGTTGGAATGCATGACCGTAAAATCGGCCATGTGCTTCATGATATTAAGAAGCCGGTGGTATATTGTTATTGTTATACGGAGTATGAAGGCTCATCAGTAAGATATAGCAATGAAAAAACAGCATATCAATTGACAAAGATGCTGATTGATAACGGGCATAGGAATTTTGGAGTTATTAATGGTTTAAAGGAATCAGAGCCTGCTGCGCTTCGATTTAGAGGATTTAAACATGCCCTGGATGAGGCAGGAATAGAGTTGAAGGCTGAAAATATAACATACGGAAACTGGAAGTATAAAGATGGTATGGAAGCAGCTAAAAAGCTTTTAAGTAAAGAGGATTTTCCTCATGCAATTGTTGCAATGAATGATGATATGGCTGTAGGTGTTTATGATGCCGCCAGTGAACTGGGGCTTAAAATTCCTGATGATGTTTCCGTAACCGGATTTGATAATTCGGCTATCGTTCAGTATCTATCACCAAAGATTGTAACTGCAGACAGACCTCTCCAAGCCATGGGGTACAGGTCTATGGAGCTTTTACTGGAGAGTATCAATGGAACAAGAGAAGAAAATGTTAATATTACTCTTCCATGTACACTGATACAGGGAGGGTCTATTAAGAAGTTGGTTTGATATAAAAGTCGTGAATTGAAAGTAGAATAAGGGTGAGCATAAATTATGGAGAATATGAAATTAACAAACGTTCATTTAAAGAACATTAAATTTAATGATCCATTTTGGAATAGATATATTGATTTGGTTGATGATGTAATACTTCCTTTTCAATGGGAACTCATCAATGATAATGTTGAAGGGGCTGAGAAGAGCTATTGTATGAAAAACTTCCGCATTGCCTGCGGCGATGAAGAAGGAAAGCACCAAGGTATGGTATTTCAAGATACGGATGTCGCAAAATGCATGAAGATGTTATATAAGGTGAAAAGGAAACTCTTTTATACCAACATCTTAATAGTCCTCTTCGCCATACTTTTTTCTATCTTCTTCATTCTTAAATTCAAAGTATTTATATTTTTTTCTCTCATCAAACAATGCATCACTAATCTTATACTTTACTTTTTCTATTTTAAACATTTCTTCGCTATTCTCAATTAATCTAAACATATCAGGATAGTAGCATATTACATTATAGCCTTCCCCATCATTTTGAGGACTATCATACATAATCCCACTATAACCTAATGTTCTAAATATCTCAGATAAAAATTGCGTTACGAAATACTTATGAGTTTCTTCTTTCGGAACTGCTTCTGAAAATAATCTTGCAAATGAATCTATCAAATTTTTAGTTTCTAAGCCATCTTCTACTGGAATACTATCAATAGCCCTCTTCCTTAAATCGATAAATTGTTTTTTTTCAATAATTTTAAATGTTCCTACACTGCATATTTGTCCTGGATCTGGTTTGATTTCAGCTATAGCAGTTTCTTTATCTGATGCCAAGTATAAGAATGAGCACCCTAATTTATTAAATCTACCACTTGATGCTTTCATAGGTGGTGGAGCTTCCAGTTCATCTTTGATATATGGAAATGAAATTTTTCTATTTTCAAGATCACCTTCTGCATCCACTATTTTAGTATTAAAGCCAATTCTTGCCCGATATAACTCATCATCTTCTAATTCATTTAAAATAACTTTACTTAAGTGTTTTTTAATTATTTCCATATAATCATCTATAACTTCATAATAGTTCTTTTTAGATAACTCTTTTTCCAATCTTATCAGTACAGATGATTTTACAAACTTAAAAGGAAGCGTCCAATGGTCAACAACTGAAGATTTAGTAGTTTTGATGTTTTTAAGTAAGGTTATGCCAATATCATCATTTAACTTACCATTAAATATTGGGTTGTCTTCGCCAAATATATTCCCAAACCTAGTACTAATTGCCATTCCAAAATTTCTCGAATATTCCAGTAATGAATAGTTATATGCAATTAAATTTGTAATCATCTCTAGAATTTTTTCATTTTTCATTAAATCAATACCATTATGCCTATTACAAATAATACATTTATCAACTGTAATTTCTACATTATGTGCTATATGTTCCTTTATATAATTACTTTTAAAACACTCTTTACATATTATAATCTTATCCATAGTGGTCTCCTATTACCAAGAGAATATACTTCTTGCAAAACTTTTCGCACCGTTCCAAACACTCTTAGCACCTGATACAATAGTACTTCCAACTTCTTTTACAACTTCTCTTGCCTTTTCTCTAACCTTTTGAACTCCTTTAACTGCTGTTTCTGCAACTTTAGAACCTGCAATATATCCTACAGTACCACCAACAAAACCACCTACGACAGTTCCAACTGGCCCTAATACTGATCCTATAGTAGCTCCAATCGCTGTTCCCTTTGCACTTGCTGCTATCCCAGCTACTGTAGCTACTGTAGTTTGCTCCATTTTATTTAAACCTTCTTTTACAGTTAATTCCCCTGTAGCTACTTTTCCTAAAATCTTAACATTTTCTATAGCTACATATGCTATATTAGCTATAGTTCCAGCTGGAGTTCCTTTTGGTATTGCTTTTACTATACCTTTTTCAACCCCAACTTTTAATGCACCTGCTGTTGCAGCCTTTACACCAAAATCTGCCCCTGATACTAACGCTTGTTCAACCACTTCTTCGGCTTTTATTTCTTCGCCATTCCATACTTTAGTTGCAAGTTCTACTCCTGCACCAATAGCTGCACCTTGTATCGCCGCATATCCTGCTTGTTTTCCTATACCAATGGCTAAATCTTTACTTTTATATTCATTCCAATTTAAATCATTCCAATTACCACTCTGAGCTTCATTTTGTAATTCTTTTGCTCCTATTTTATCTAAAGGCTTACTCTTTATATCGCCTGAACCAACTGATGCTACAACTGTTTTATTTGGAAATGCTTTTTGAACTTCTTCTACTTGTTCAGCAGGAACTAGCAATCTTTGATTATTATAGTTTCCTTCATTAATCATTCTTATAGTGTCATCAGCAGTTTTGCCGTACTTAGCTTGATATCTCTCTACAATCTTTCCTGTTTTGTCTTTAACAACTATATCAACAGAGTTCTTCCCATAAGTTTGACCATCTTTAGGTACCAGCACTTCTGCTCTATACTCGCTGCCCTTAAGATTGGCTTCTAAATTAAAAGAGTTAGCATGGTGTTGTTCAGCAATGAATCCATCTAAATTAAAATTTTGATTAATAGCTCCACTTTTAGTTGTTATTGTATCATACATAGATTGATTCGCATTATTAATAGCTTCATCTAATCCATGTAAATATTCAGCTGTTTGAGAAGTTGTCATATTTGATGTAGATTGTTTTAAGTTAGCTGCAAACCAACTTTCTTTACTTCTACCATTTTCAATAGCCTTTTCTAAGGACCTTTGTTTTTCTTCGTTTATTTTTATTGTGTCTATAATATCTTTACTAATTTCTTGAATTTCTAGTTCTGACTTTTCTGGCATATTATTTTTCAATTCAATAGTTAACCATTGATTAAGCTCCATTTTATCCTTATTATCAATGTAGCTTTCAATAAATCTTTGTTGTAGTTGCTTAAGTTGCTTTGCATCATCTTCAACTAGTATTGAATTATATTCTACATCAATAATTAAATTATCATTTTTAAATTTGCTCATCATATCCCCCTAAACCTAACTATTTATTTCCAATTGCTCTCAAAATTGACTCAACAGCTGATGATGTAGCCTTTCCTACAGATGATATAGCTTTTCCTACAGTTTCAGCATTTTTGTTATCTCTAGCTTTAACATATGGATTTGTTGGATATTTTCCTGTACTATTAGTATAGTTATTAATTGCATTTTGCAGTCTTTCTATAGTCATTTTTCCTGGTCTATTATCATCATTACTTGCAGGTTTTATATCAATCTTACTAATTGTTTGTTTTATCTGTTCAATTTTATCTTTTAAGGTACTCGAAATTGATTTTGTGTCTTTAACAGCTTGCATTAAATCTTCAGTAGTTATTTTATCTTCTCCATTAATAAATGCTGATTCTATAGCATCTTTAACTACTGCTTCTAAATCTGCTCCGCTAAAACCATTAGTTTCTTTTAGTAAAGGAATGGTATCAATTTCTCTATTCCATTTATTTCTCTTCTTAATATGAATTTCTATAATTTTTCTTCGTTCTTCAGCATTTGGTAAATCTACAAAAAACAATTCATCAAATCTACCTTTTCTCAAGAATTCTGGTGGTATTCTTGAAATATCATTTGCTGTTGCAACAATGAAAACAGTATTTTCTTTTTCTTGCATCCAAGTTAAAAATTGACCAAACAATCTAGTAGTTACATCATTTCCTCCACCTTCACTACCAACACCTGAAAATGCTTTTTCAATTTCATCAATCCATAAAACGCATGGGCTAATTGCCTCTGAAAGTTTTAGTGCTTTCCTCATATTTTCTTCTGATTCACCTACATATTTACCAAGAAGTCTTCCTACATCAAGTCTTACTAATGGTATTTCAAATAATCTAGCTGTTGCTTTTGCCGTCAAGCTTTTTCCACATCCAGGCATTCCTATAATCATTATACCTTTTGGTATATCTACACCAAACTTAATAGCTCTATCTAAATTATTAAATACTTTAGCTTTTCTATACAACCAATCCTTTAAATTTTCTAATCCACCAATATCATCTATACTTTCTTTGAAATTAACCATTTCTAGCATGCCAGATTTTTTAATGAACTGTTCTTTTTCTTGAAGAATCAAATATTTATCTTCCTCATCTATGTATCCGCCATCCTGATATGCAAGGTTTAATATTTGCTTTATTTGAAATTCATTAAGACCCTTAAATGACAATGCGATATCATTTAACACATCCTCATCTACTTGTAGATCTAAACTTTCTTTAAAATTATTGATTATTTCTAAAATTTCTTTATTAGTTGGTAATGGAATATCAAAAACAGTAATATAGTTTTCTAATTCAGTTGGTATTACTACCTTACTAGATATTATAAAAATAGTTGCATTATAATTTTCACGATATAAGTTATCTTCAGCTATCCTTTTTAATAATGCTATAATTTTAGGATCTTCTAAATCATTATGTATATCCTTAAGAACTATAAATGTTTGGTTTTCATACCCCTCATCCATATTATTTAATAAAAACTTTTCCAAACTGCACTCCATCATTGGACTTTTAGTGCTGAAATCAACTATTCCTAATGCGTTATTAAACTCAACTATATTTACATTTTTACCTATTGCTAAAAGGGTTTCGTCTATTACTTTAAAATCAAAATGATTTATATAAATTATTGGATGTAATGCATCTATATACGAAGCTAATAAATTTTCTGAACTTTTCTTCATGATTACACCTCCATATATAGAAGTTCATCGTAAGTATTATTGCTTTTATAGTCAATTCCACTTAAAATCATAAAATTATTATTTACATCAGTACTTGATAATTCCTCTCCAAATGTTCCAGCATTTCTTACATAATTTCCTTCTTCCATACTTATAATCATAAGCATTTTTTCTTTTGGTTCTATGTCCTTCCAGTAGCCTTCTGTTTTGCCTTTAAACATTTTTAATTCTTCGCCTAATTTTTTCTTTAATACTGTTTTATTTCTTACAAACTCTTTGATTTTGTTATAAATTAAATTTGTATTTTCACTTGAATAATCACTACTAATAAAATAGCTTCTCATCTTAGTATTCATAAGAATAGCAAAAATAGCTAAAGGTGCATTATCAACTAAATTATTATATAAATCCTTATAATTTAAATTAAAAAGCCCCATATAATTTTCTTCAATTTCTTTTATGTTGGCTTTGATTTTAGGCATATTATCTTTATTCTCTATAATATCATTTATTATAGAATCATATCCTGAATGATAGTCATCAATAACTGATTTAGCTTTATAATTTGATTTATTATATTCTTCCAGTAAACGTTTACGTTCGATAATATAATCTAATATTGCAATCCCTTCTTTTATCTTAGCATCATCGCATTCAACATCAAATATATTAATTAATTGCTGTATTTGCTCAATATTGCTATCAACTTTTATAGAATTTACTTTTTCTAAAAGTTCTGAGTAACCTCTCACCTCAAGCCATCTTTGTAATAATCCATTATTATATGATTCTAAAATGTCCTCAATCGAGAAATTTTCTCTTAAATCTTCAATAGTTCTTACTGGTTTATCATCTAAAATTAAATTGAATTTTATAGTCTTTGCCATCTCTATTACCTCCAAAAATTTAATATGTATATGAATTAACTTTTATTTTTGTTAACCATTTTTATAAAGTTCACTTATCTTTTTAGCTTCACAAGCTATCTCTTTAACAAAATCATCAGGCGAAATTACTTTTAACTTACTTCCTTGACTTAATATCCACATAATTATTCCTTTTCCAAATACTTCAGCTTCAATTAAATATTTATCATCATATTGGTCAATTATTTTTGATGTTGGTAGCCTTTCTAATACTGCATCAACAGAACTGCCACAAAACTCAAATTTTATTTTCATCAACTTACCTAAATACATGAACTGAATTCTGTTTCTGAATTCACCATCTTCAAATCTCTCTGATTCTGGAATATAGAATTTATTTCCACTACTTTCATATTTCTTTATCCTGTCAATTCTAAATACTGTAGGATCATCAAATGCTAAATCATTAAAATATGCAATTAAATAGAAATAGTATTCTGAAAAAATTATTGCTACTGGATTAATAATCCTTTTAACTTCTGCTCCATTTGTTTTTGCATAGCTTATTTCTATACTTTCTTTATGTCTTATAAATTCACTTAAATCCCATATCTTTGATAGTAATTTATCATTGTGTTTTAAAGGTACAAAATTTAGCAACTCATTTCCAATAAGCTCTTTTACATATTTCCTTTGTTCAAAATCTATTTCCCCTAACATTGCAGTTATTAAATGATTTATTTCTTCTTTACAAAAAGCTCTACTTTCTAATAATATTTTACTTATAGCTAGTACATCTTCTCTGTTTAAAATAGCATCTTCTTGGATTTATGTCAATATAGTCTAGAGTAGTCAAACATATGTGACACGACCTCTGAAAATTATCTCTAAATAATGCTGTGGTTTTAAAATTTACTAATAATTATTTTGTCAAGGAGGAAAGCTATAGCGATCCTTGATTAAATAA
>JAAYPN010000125.1 GCA_012519775.1 Aeromonadales bacterium
CCCATTTTTTTATAGCCAAAATCTATTTATTTTAATTTCAAATAATTATAAGAAAATTATAGTGTGATAAACGTATGACTTTTTTAGTTGATCTGCTATTACATAAGCTAAAGGCGCTTTTGTATGTGATATACTTTTACGTAAAACAATTTTCAAAAATTGTTTAATAATTATTAAAGTAGCATCAATTAATTTCGGCTTTGGACCCTAGTAAATGTTTAAAAAAATTCGCAGTATGTTTTCAAATGATCTTTCAATAGATCTTGGAACAGCTAATACACTTGTTTATGTTAAAAACAAAGGCATCGTATTAAATGAGCCTTCAGTAGTTGCAGTACGATTAGATAGAAATGGCGGTTCTCAACGTAAAGTTGATGCCGTTGGTAGAGCAGCAAAAACCATGTTAGGTCGTAGCCCTGATAATCTAGAAGTTATCAGACCAATGAAAGATGGTGTTATTGCAGATTTTGAATACACCGAAAAGATGTTGCAGTACTTCATTTCTAAAGTTCTTCAAGGTTCACACCTTGTTCCATTTAAGCCTAGCCCACGCGTTTTAGTATGCGTTCCATGCGGTGCTACTCAGGTAGAAAGAAGAGCTATCAGAGAGTCTGTAGAAGGCGCTGGGGCAAGTGAAGTATTCCTAATCACTGAGCCAATGGCTGCTGCTATCGGTGCTGGACTTCCAGTTTCAGAAGCTAAAGGTTCTATGATTGTTGATATCGGTGGTGGTACTACAGAAGTTGCCATCATCTCTTTAAACGGTATCGTTTATTCAAGTTCAGTAAGAATCGGTGGTAACCGTTTCGAGCAAGCTATTATCGATTACGTACGTAACACTAAGCGTTATGAAATCGGTGAGTCAACAGCTGAGCAGGTTAAGATTGAAATTGGTTCAGCATATGCTGAGCAGGAAATGCACGAGAAGGAAGTTCGCGGTAGATCAGTTGTAGAAGGCGTACCTCGCTCATTCACTCTAAATTCAAACGAAATTCTAGAAGCTCTATCTGATCCTATTAAGGGTATCGTTGCAGCAGTTAGAACAGCTCTTGAGAAGTCACCTCCAGAGTTAGCAGCTGATATCGCAGAGCACGGTATGATGTTATCAGGTGGTGGTGCTTTACTACACAACCTAGATAAGTTACTTCGTGAAGAAACCGGTATTCCAGTTACTATCGCTGAAGAACCACTAACCTGTGTTGTACGCGGTGGTGGTAAAGCTCTTGAGATGTATGACACTCAAGATAACGAAATCTTTGACTAATATTTAATTATGGATCTCCTAACGGAGATCCTTTAGTTTTATAGGACTTGATTTGAAAAATTCAGATCAACACAAATCTTATATACATTATAGATTTGCCATCGTTCTTGCTCTATCTATTGCTGTGATGGCTCTTGATGTGCGCTCTAAACTTCTATCTGACTTTAGATATTATGTAGAGTCAGCCCTATATCCTGTGCTTGTTTTTGCAGATTCCCCTCATTCAGTAAGTAGATTGGTTACAAATCAGTTCAAAAGTCATAGTGAACTGTTAAAAGAAAACGAGAAACTTTCTACTGAGAACTTCATGCAAAGAGCAGATATCTTAAAGCTAAAAGATCTTGAATCTGAAAATGAAGCTTTAAGAAGACTACTGAATTCTCCTGTTCGCAAAAATACCCGTCGTTTATTCGCAGAAGTAATCGACGTGGATGTTGATCCATTCTTAAGAAGAATTATCGTAAACAGAGGATCAAATGCAGACGTTTATGTGGGTATGCCTGTTATTACCGACGTAGGTCTTGTAGGTCAGGTTATGAACGTTAATTACTCCTACTCAAGAGTACTTGTATTAACTGACCCAAACTGCTCTGTTCCTGTAATCGATGCACGTTCAAACGTTCGTGCAATTTCAACAGGTACCGGCGCTCTTGCAGAAATTGAAATCAATAACGTACCTCGTTCAGCTGATATTAAGACTGGTGATTTATTATTAACCTCAGGTATTGGCGGTGTTTATCCTCGTGGCTATCCTGTAGCTACTGTAACCTCTGTAGGTATTTCCGATTCACAGCCTTTTGCTGTTATTAAAGCAAAACCACTTGTAGATACAGACAAGATGCGTTTTGTTCTTATGTTCTGGGGTAATGATGAAGCTTTTGATGAAGAAGATTTTCAGTCAAAAGCAAAAGACCGTACTGACAATAAAGTTATCCTTCATCAGGAGAAAGTAAAAAACCTGATTGAAACTTTATCTGTAAAAGATCATAAAAAACCAAAAGATAATGAAAAAGAAGATAGCAAAGCTACCCCTGCTAAAAAAGAGGTAACAGAACATGATTAACAAAGAAAATAATTCTTCTGTTTTAATTGTGCTACTTCCTTTACTCTTTGTAGCATTACTCTTTGAGATTATTCATCTTCCCGGAGTTATCGCTGATAACAGACCAGATCTGATCACCCTAATTATCATCTATTTTTCTATGAATGGAAAATTAAAGATGTCTTTAGAGGTGTCCTGGTTCGTAGGTATTATTTTAGATTTAATCACTGGCTCACCGCTGGGTGTTCATGCATTCTCAATAATTTTGCAGGTTTACATTATCAGCTCTCAGTTCGTATTTGCAAAATACAAGATTTATCAGCAAATTCTAATTGTAGGCATTGTTAATTTATTTGCTAACAGCATCGGTTATTGGCTAGAGCACATCATTGGTCAGAGTTACTATGAAGTTAACTTCTTATTACCAGCTGTCGTTACAGCTGCTGTATGGCCTCTGGTTGTTGTTTTATGTCAGATCTTATGCTCAACCTTCTCTGTTGCAACAAGCGATAAAGATAATAACGATTAATACATGACACAACTGATTTTAGCTTCAGGTTCACCTAGGCGAAAAGACTACTTAAATTACCTTAGTCTTCCCTTTTCTATTGTCATTCCAAAAGTTGATGAAAGCAAAAAGGACTGTGAAAAACCGCAAGATCTGGTTTTAAGATTATCAAAAATTAAGGCTCATGCCGTCAATGAACAGTATCCTAATGCAGTTATTGTAGCAGCAGATACAGTTGTTGCTATTGAAGATAAAATCCTAGGAAAGCCTAAAGATAAAGGTGATGCTTTCCAGATGTTAAAAACACTTCAGGGAAAAACTCATTCTGTTTATACAGGCACTACAATAGCAAAGGGAAAAGAAGCTAAAAGCTTTGTTTGCAAAACAGAAGTTACCTTTGCAAAGTTAGATGATGATTTAATCAAATTTTACCTTTCAACCAATGAGTGGGAAGGTAAAGCTGGTGGATATGCACTACAGGGCATTGCAGCAATGCTGATTGAAAAGACAAACGGATCAGTAAGCAATGTGGTAGGTCTACCTATTAACGAAGTAAGAATCACGTTACAAGAATTTGGTTTAAAACCAAAAGTAATTGAGAAGTTAAAATGAACACATTTGAAAAAGCAAAAGAAATACTGTGGAAAAATACAAATATAGATGAGAATTCTACAAATAAAGCTATAGAAATTTTAAACAGTAGAAAAATCGATTTTGGTGATTTATTTTTTGAACGAGTTGTAAGTGAATCTTTTAGCCTTGAAGAGGGTATCGTAAAAGGTGGTGCATTTAATATCGCTCAGGGTGTAGGAATCAGAGCCGTTGATGGAACTAAAACAGGTTTTGCTTACTCTGATGTTTTAGATAATAAATCACTTCTAGAGGCAAGTGAAGCAGCGCACTCTATAAGTCAAGGTCATAACTGCGATAGCTGCTGTGTAAACCGTGGCCACAAAGATCCAAAAGCTCTTTACGTTAGTGAAGATCCAATTTCATCTATAGCCCGTGAGCAAAAGGTCGCAGTTCTTGAGATTCTAGATAAAAAAGCCAGAAGTTTAGACAATCGAATTGTTCAGGTTATTGCTAATCTATCAAGCTCTCATAGAACTACTTTAATCATGCCTACAGACAGCGAAGCATGTGCAGATATTAAGCCTGTTGTGCACATATCTGTAGTAGTTGTTATGGAAGCTAATGGCAGACGAGAAATCGGTAGCGCAAGTGCAGGTGGCGCGATTTTACTTGATACTTTACTCAAAAATAACGATTTGGAAGAATTAGCAAAAGAAGCAGTAAGAATTGCCAATGTTAATATGGAAGCTGTCAGTGCTCCTGCTGGTACCATGAGTGTTGTTCTCGGAGCAGGCTGGCCTGGCGTGCTTATTCATGAAGCTGTAGGTCATGGACTTGAGGGTGACTTCAATAGAACCGGCTCATCAGCATTCACAGGTAAGATTGGACAGAAAGTGGCTTCCGATGCTTGTACCATAATAGATGATGGCACAATTGCAAACAGACGTGGTTCAATGTCAGTCGATGATGAAGGTACCAATACTCAGTGCAATATTCTTGTTGAAAACGGTATCTTAAAGGGCTACATGCAGGATAAGCAAAACGCTATGCTTATGAAAATGAAGCCAACAGGCAATGGTAGACGCGAAAGCTATAATTCGCTACCAATACCTCGTATGACCAATACCTATCTAAAACAGGGTAACTACACTCCTGAGGAGATCATATCTTCAGTTAAGAATGGTATTTATGCTGTTAATTTCAAGGGTGGCCAGGTTGATATTACCTCTGGTCAGTTTGTATTCTCAACCTCTGAAGCCTACCTGATTGAGAATGGTAAGATCTCTACTCCTATTAAAGGGTCTACTTTAATTGGTAATGGTCCTGAAACCATGAAACAGGTTTCTATGGTTGGTAATAATCTTGAATTTGATGCAGGTATCGGTACTTGCGGCAAAGCAGGTCAATCAGTACCTGTTGGAATCGGTCAGCCTACTGTTAAGATCGATGCTATCACCGTTGGTGGTACTGGTGCTTAAAAAAGTGCTCCCCGTTACAGATTGCTGAATCAATAACGGGGAGTGTTTCAGTGATTTTATTTAAGAAGCTCAGCAGGAATTTCCACTTGAGCTCTTTTTATTTCAGTCTTTAAGAATTTAAATAAAGCTCGTGAGTTAGGCTTTTGTAATTCTCCACCGTCTCCGTCCTGTGATTTATTTTCTTCCTTTGCTTTTTTTACCAGATTTCTTAGCTTATTTCTATCTGTATCTAAGATTAAAGAGCAAAAAGCGTTGATAACATCAACACCTCCATTAATCATATTCTCGCGGAGTTTCTCTAAACGCATGGTATTAGGATCTTCTTTTGCAGAAGCTCCTAGCATGTTTACCTGGTTCTCAAGATCGCTATCGTCATAATGACGCTGCAGTTTTGCAACATACTGCAACTGACGACGTCTCTCATCACTCTTTGGTTTAAGTTTTCTAGCAATTATAAGAGCTTCTTTAACATCCTGAGGAATTACCAAGGATTTAAAGCTCTGATCACCTAAATCACAGATCTTCTCTACTAATTTCCTAATTGCCTGCGCTTCGCGCTTGTGAGCACTTCTGCTCTCCTCTTCAGGTGCATTATCGAAGCCTTCAAAATGTTCTTGTTCTGCCATATTCTACTTTTCTATCTCAAATAAACAGCCTAATCTGTATGTTCTAATTAAGTTTAAAGCACTTTGTGTAACATTCTTAAGTTTAAGTTTTTGATTTGGTGTAGCTTTTGCCCATTGCACCAACAGAGCAATACCAGCTGAATCAATCTTTACGGCCTGAAGATCGAGCTCATTTAGCTTAAAGAGCTCATCTTTTTGTTTCCATAAAGAAGCAGCTGTATTAAAGCTTAATTCTTTAATTTCTTTCATGCTTACTTTTTCTGTTCAATTTCCTGTAGCTTTGCAATAGCAGCGTCAATACCTGAATTCTT
Organism: Aeromonadales bacterium; assembly: GCA_012519775.1. GTDB lineage: Bacteria > Pseudomonadota > Gammaproteobacteria > Enterobacterales > Succinivibrionaceae > Succinivibrio. The sequence continues at coordinate 5,803 of JAAYPN010000125.1, forward strand.
AATAATTGGAGACAACTCTGAAATCTTAGCATCTAACATGGAAATGTTTTCGCCAATTAAATCAAATGCTTTCCATTCACCGGTTTTTTCGTTCTTTCTTAATTTTAAGATGAGCTCTAAGTCCTTCTTTCCTTCTTCACGAATATACAGCTTTACAGATACTAACTTATCTTTAATCTCGCCTGCTGGTACTGCAGCAGGTACGATATCCTGGTTGGTATACTTACTTAGAACGCTCATTAAATTCTTTTGCATATAAGTAGCAAAAGCTTTAGTGAACTTCTCTCTATCTTGAGCTGAAGTGCTCTTTAATGATGTACCGATTACTTTGTAAGCTGCGTATTTAATATCGATATATGGAATTAAATCGCGCTCAATAATATCCATTGCAACAGACTTATCTGAAATTTTGTCTTTATTTGCTTTAATGTCGCTAACAGTCTTTGTTGCCACTGCATTTGCTAATACATATGGATTTGACATATCCATTGTATCTGCGGCAAAACAATTTAAGGTAAAGACTAATGATACTATTGATAATAAAATCTTCTTAAACATAATTTTTCCCTATTATTCAGTAACTGTTTTTTCTTCTTTTGCATCCGAGTCTTTTTTGTCCTGGCTTGAATTGAATACAAATTTTGAAATTAGGTCTTCTAATACAATTGCAGAACCGGTATCTACAAAATGATCCCCTTCTTTTAAGTAGGTTGAGCCCATATCCTCATCATAAAAGCCTGGTGTGATACTGATGTACTGCTCACCAATAATCCCTGCAGTCTGGATAGAAGCCTTTGATTCACTTGATAGCTTGTTATACTGGTTTTCGATACTTAATTCTACAACTGGAGTTAAAGTCTCGTTATCTAAACTGATATTAGTTACACGACCAATTAAAACACCACCAATTCTTACTGGAGCCCTTATTCTTAAAGAACCAATATTCTCAAACTTTGCATAAACTCTATATGTTGCTGTATTTGAGTCTAAAACAAGACCTGCAACCTTAAGAGCTAGTACTACAGAAGCTAAAATACCTAATAGTACAAATAATCCTACTAAAATTTCCGCTTTTATGTATTTCATTTTATTACCTATTAAAACATCAGTGCGGTTAACACAAAATCTAAACCTAATACAGCCAGTGATGATTGCACTACAGTAGCAGTTGTAGCTCTACTGATACCCTCAGATGTTGGCTTACAATCATAGCCATTAAATAAAGCAATCCAGGTGCAGACAAATCCAAAGAACAAGGATTTAATTAACATTGGACCTAAATCCTTTAAGGTATCCACACTAGCCTGCATACTTGACCAGTAGATTCCATCGTCAAGACCTAACCAGTCGACACCTACAAGTTTGCCTCCATAAATACCAACAAGACAGAATAATACAGACAATACGGGTAAGCTGATCATACCTGCCCAGAATCTTGGAGCAATAATTCTTCTTAGAGGGTCAACAGCCATCATTTCCATTGCAGATAACTGTTCAGAAGCTTTTAACTGTCCTATCTCAGCTGTAAGAGCAGATCCTGCTCTTCCTGCATACAATAAAGCAGTTACTACAGGACCAAGCTCTCTGATAATTGCAAGAGATACCAGACTACCTAAAGATCCTGTTGCCATAAAGTCTTTTAGAATATTAAACCCCTGAAGACCTAGAACCATACCGATAAACAAACCAGATACTATGATAATAATAACCGATTGAACGCCTACAAAGTAAATCTGGCCTATTAGTAAGGGAAATGTCTTCTTAAAATTTGGCAGAGCAAATACTGAGTGAAAAAATATTAAGGTTGATCTTCCTAATGAAGATAACTTATAAAGAGTATATCTGCCAAGTGATCCTAAAAAGTTATTCATTACAACTCCTCAATATATTTTTCAGACCCTTTTAGCTTAAAGGCATATGGGCCATCGAAGTCACCTTGAATAAACTGTATTACTCTTGGATCTTCACTATTCTTGATTTGTTCAGGAGTACCCTGTCCTAAAACAGTTCCTTCTGAAAGAATATACACATAATGAGCAATTTCCATAATTTCCTTAACATCATGGGTAACAACAACTGAGGTCTTACCTAATGAAAAGTTAATATCTGAAATCAGTTTTACAAGAACTCCTTTGGTAATAGGATCTTGACCTACAAAAGGTTCATCGTACATAACTAAATCAGGATCAAGAGCAATTGCTCTTGCCAGAGCAGCTCTTCTGGACATACCTCCTGATAATTCTGCTGGATATAAATTTGCTGCAGCACGCATACCAACAGCTTCTAAGTTCATCATTACAATGTCAAAGATTAGTTTTTCAGGTAACTCTGTGTGCTCTCTAATAGGAAAAGCAACATTATCAAATACAGTCATATCTGAGAATAGAGCTCCACTCTGAAAAAGCATGCTCATTCGTTCTCTTAACTTGTACAGGTCATTTCTTGATAATGAGTGAATATTAACGCCATCGAATTCAATTGTGCCTTCATCAGGAGTTAACTGAGCGCCAATTAATCTTAAAATAGTTGTCTTGCCTGTTCCCGATGGACCTAGTATTGCAGTAATCTTTCCTTTAGGAATATCTAAAGTAAGATTCTTATATATCTGTTTTCTTTGATACGAGAAAGAAACATTCTTTACTCTAACCAAACTTTTATCATTCATATGTTTTTTTGTATCCATAAAAACAAAAACACTTTCATTGTAACATTGAAAACAATATTGATATATAGATTAAATAAACATACCCAGGTCCTTAAGAGTTTTTTCTTTTAAAGCCTGGTTGGTTCACGATCTGCCACAAAAGTAATGGCAGATCTTTAATTAACAATCGATCTCGCTGAGATGGCTTTGAGCGTTTACAGCACAG
>JAAYPN010000126.1 GCA_012519775.1 Aeromonadales bacterium
GAGTTTTGCTATCCGCTTCTTTCAGCTACCATGTCACCATGACCACCTTGCGGTTTCGCTAAGTCTTCCCGTTAGCGGGCGACTTCGGGACTCACACCCTATAGATAATGCTCATGCTGAGCACACACTAAAAAGCCAGGCAGTGCCTGGCTTTTTAATGCAAATCTATATACTAGTTTGTCTTTGGAGCGTCAGTCTGAGTTGTCTTCTCATCAACTACAGGAGCATCTGTATTTACAACAGGAGCGTCAGTTTTTACTGCTGGAACTTCCTGAACCTGCTCTGTCTCTTCACCGATGTTGCTGAAGTTTGAAACCTGCTCGTGCTGTGACTTCTGTAAGTAACCTAATAACAGGCAGATACCAAAGAATAATAGAATTAGGAACCAGGTAGAACGGGTAAGGAAGTTACCTGAACCTACAGAACCGAATACCGTGTTTGATGCACCGGCACCAAATGAAGCGCCCATACCAGCGCCTTTACCTTGCTGAAGAAGGATTAAAGCTATCATAGCGATAGCTACTAGTAATAAAACTACAATTGCAATTTGATACAACATAATAAATAACACGCCCTACAATTTTGCGTATACAAAGATTGGGAAATAATACAAGTTATTGCTTAAAATTTCAAGCGGTTTCACAACCTGATTGATGAATGATCACATCAGCAATTCTCTGTGCTTTAGTATGAACATCGTTGGCATCCTCACCTTCTACCATTACGCGAACTAAAGGCTCAGTACCTGATTTTCTTAAAAGCACACGACCGGTGTTACCTAATTCCTGCTCTACTTCCTTAACCACCTTCTGAATCTTATCATCGGTAGTTATATCAAGACCTGCTGTAAGTCTTACGTTAATCAGATCCTGAGGGAACATGGTAAGACCTTCAGATAACTCTTCAACGCTCTTACCTTCGTACATGCAGGCTTTTAGAACCTGTAGTGATGATACGATACCATCACCTGTGGTTGCATGATTCAAGCTGATGATATGACCTGAGTTTTCACCGCCTAGGGTCCAGTTCTTCTCAAGTAACTGCTCCATTACGTAGCGATCGCCAACCTTTGCACGAGCAAAAGGAATATTCTCACGTGCAAGTGCAAGCTCTAAACCAAGGTTTGTCATAAGAGTACCTACAACACCACCGTTTAGACGACCACGTTTTTGTGTATCTTTAGCAATGATATATAAAAGATTATCACCATCACGAAGAACACCGTTTCTGTCGCACATTAGCACACGGTCACCGTCACCATCAAAGGCAATACCTAAATCAGCCTTGGTAGCTAGTACTTTAGCTACAAGTGCCTCAGGGTGGGTTGAACCTACACCATCATTGATGTTAGTACCGTTTGGCTCATCACCAATGGTGATTACATTAGCGCCTAGCTCTTTGAAAACGAGTGGAGCAATGTGATAGGTTGCGCCGTTTGCACAATCTAAAACAATGGTCATGCCTGATAAACTGAAGTGATTTGCAAAGGTGCTCTTGCAGTACTCAATATAACGGCCCTGAGCATCCTCCTGACGGTATGCACGGCCAAACTCTGATGCTGATGCAAGCTCAATTGAGTCCATGTCAAGATACTTTTCAATCTCAAGCTCAACCTCATCAGGAAGTTTTGTGCCCTGTGATGAGAAGAACTTGATGCCGTTGTCATAGAAAGGATTGTGTGAAGCACTGATTACAACACCTAAATCAGCACGGAAGGCACGGGTTAAATGGGCAACTGCAGGAGTAGGCATAGGGCCTAACATTACAGGAGACATACCGCCTGCTGAGAATCCAGACTCTAAAGCAGCCTCTAACATGTATCCTGAAAGACGTGTGTCTTTACCGATGATTACCTTACCACCGCTGTTTTTACCTAAAACCTTACCAGCAGCCAGACCTAACTTAACTGCAAAATCAGGAGTGATAGGATACTGGCCGACTCGTCCACGAACACCATCGGTGCCAAAATACTTTCTATTCATTTTTGATCCTCAATGCCATGCAGTTGCATGGCATTTTACTTATGAGTTTTAATTGGTTTATTTTAATTTTATTACTTATCTTTTCGTATGGATTTAAGATCCCTTAGAGTGTCTCTAATGTTTCTTAAACGTCTTACTATAGTCTTTGATAAGCGGAATGGTTTGGTCTTGCTTGCCATGATCTGCCAAAAGCCGATGGCAATGGCAATCTCACTTACATCATTTGTTCTGACAATCTGTACTGACTTTGCCGAAGAACAGAAGATTGCAGCTGTAAGTGATAATGCTCTGTTATCCTTTAAGAAAGGATCATCCTGTGGGATCTGATGAGGCAGAGCCACACAGATTGGTAGTGCAAAACTCTTGAATGAATCTAATCTGCCGATTAGCTTTAGTCTGGTTCTTACAGAAGCCTTAACAAGACTTGGATCGATTAAAAGTTTCTTACGAGAGATACCTGCCTCTAAACAGGCATCGATACGCTCATAAAAGTACTCTGATACAGTAGCTACAATGTCCTTGTCCTCAGGTATTGCGTCCATAGGTGAGTAGTTTAAACACACTGCAACCTCTGAGTTTTTAACCACGTCCATTACACCTTCCGATTTTAAACCGTCTGTTGTAATGATCATAGATACACCGGCATTGATAGCCTGCTCAATGATTTCCTTAGAATTTGAATTTACCGCTACAGGAACATCCACAGAATTTAAAATAGCGCCGATTACAGAAGGAAGTCTTGTTTCATCCTTTTCTGTTCCGTAGGATTTAGCGCCCACTTCGATTAACTCAGCACCAGATTTAACGTAGTTAGTAGCTAACATGACCAGATCATCAATGGTGCGACTGTCATCTTTTACTAGAGCAATGGTACCCATTACCTTAGTCAAAGATAAATCAACGTTTCTGTCGTTTGGTAATCTTAATTTCATGAACATTCCTTATGTGGAGGATTTATAAAATCCTCCAGGTAATAAACATTTATTCTTCGTTATCTTTATTATTATCTGTTTTTGAAGTTTCAACCTCGTCTGAGATCTCATCTTTATCTTTTTTCTCATCACTTTGTGCTTGAGTTGATGGATTTGTCTCAGTTTTTGGATCTTCTTTTTCTACAGATTTATCAGAGTCTTGTTTATTAGCATCATCTGACTTTTCATCTTTGCTCTTGATAACAGGAGGTCTTACTTCTCTTCTGTTCATCAGATCATCAATCTGATCAGCATCGATGGTCTCATATTTCAATAAGGCATCCTTCATGCTCTCTAGGACATCCTTATTAGCCTCTAAAAGCTCTTTAGCTTTCTGATAGCATGAATTGATAATGTCGGTTACCTCTTCATCAATAATAGCTGCTGTCTTATCAGACATGGCAATCATTGAAGATGAAGCGCCACCAAGGTAAGCTGAACCTTCATTGTCCTTTTCATACTGCATAGGAGCAAGTTTCTTTGAGAAGCCCCAGCGTGTCACCATGTTTCTTGCAATCATGGTTGCGCGCTCAATATCATTTGAAGCACCGGTTGTTACGGCATCTGTACCAAACATCATCTCTTCAGCGATACGACCTGCAAATAGAGTTGAGATATTTGACAGAAGCCCCAGTCTGCTCTGAGATACCCTGTCCTGCTCTGGAAGATACATGGTTACACCTAAAGCACGACCGCGAGGAATAATAGATACCTTGTATACAGGATCGTGTTCAGGTACTAACTTACCTACAATAGCATGACCAGCCTCATGGTAGGCGGTATTAATCTTCTCGTGCTCGTTCATAGCCATTGAACGACGCTCTGCGCCCATCAGTAGCTTGTCTTTAGCCTGTTCAAACTCTTCCATGCTTACAACACGCTTGTTATGGCGGGCAGCACCTAGTGCAGCCTCGTTTACAAGGTTAGCAAGCTCGGCACCTGAAAAGCCAGGAGTACCACGAGCGATAGTAGATGTGTCTACATCCTTGCCAAGTGGAACTTTCTTTACATGAACATTTAAAATCTGCTCACGACCGCGTACATCTGGTAAACCTACTACAACCTGACGGTCAAAACGGCCAGGACGCAATAAAGCAGGGTCAAGTACATCTGGTCTGTTGGTTGCTGCAATGATAATTACAGCTTCAAAACCTTCAAAACCGTCCATCTCAACTAGTAACTGGTTTAGAGTCTGCTCGCGCTCATCGTGACCGCCACCCATGCCAACGCCACGCTTACGACCTACAGCATCAATCTCATCGATAAAGATAATGCAAGGTGCGTTCTTCTTAGCCTGTGCGAACATATCACGTACACGTGAAGCACCAACACCTACGAACATCTCAACGAAATCAGAACCTGAAATTGAGAAGAATGGAACTTTTGCTTCACCTGCAATAGCTCTTGCTAGTAATGTTTTACCGGTACCAGGAGGACCTACCATTAAAACGCCGCGAGGAATACGACCACCAAGTTTAGAGTATTTGGTTGGATCCTTTAAGAAGTCAACTAGCTCTACAACATCATCCTTTGCCTCGTCGCAGCCAGCTACATCTGCAAAGGTGGTTTTAATCTGGTTTTCAGATAAAAGCTTTGCCTTTGATTTACCAAAGGATAATGGATTGCCTTTACCGCCTCCCTGCATCTGGCGCATGAAGAATAGCCATACACCAATAAGAAGGATCATAGGGAACCATGATATAAAGATAGCAAGTAAGGTACTCTGCTTTTCAGGCTTGGTTCCTGTTGCACGTACATTGTGTGATAAAAGTGTATCAATGATTGCAGGATCGGCAAGTGGCATTACTGTTACAAACTTCTCGCCTGATTTCTTTAAGCCATTTATGACTTTACCATCAAAAACTACTTCCTGAACTTGCTCAGACTGCACTTCCCTTACGAAGGTAGTGTAATCTTGCGTACGAACAGATGAATCAGTTGAACTGAATGACTCAAACAGAGTCATCAGAATCACTGCAATTACTAGCCATAAAATAAGGTTTTTTGTCATATTTACTCGCTTAGTCTACTTGTTGTTCATCATTATCTGATGAACCTTCATTATTAAATTCGTCACCTGGAGCTACACCGTTTAATGGATGGCCTTTAAAGCCCATAGCTACCATGTATACCTCACGTGATCTGTCGCGTGAAGCGTCAGGTTTTCTAACTTTTACAGTTGTAAAATCCTGATGTAATTCTTTTAAAAATTCCTGAGAGCCTACGCCCTGGAATACTTTAACCACAAAGCTTCCGCCTACACGTAATACGCGGCGGGCCATATCAAGAGCAAGCTCTGATAAGAGCATGGCACGTGGCTGATCGATTGCCACGTTTCCTGACATATTAGGAGCCATATCAGATAATACTACATGAGCACCGACACCGATCATAGAATAAAGTTTTTTAAATACTTCTTCATCCCTGAAATCGCCCTGTAGGAAGTCTACGTTGCGGATTGGTCTTATAGGTAGGATATCACATGCAATTACATGTCCTTCCTCACCAATGCATTTAATTGCATATTCTGACCAACCACCAGGGGCTGCACCTAAATCAACTACGATATTGCCATAACGGATTAGTCTGTCTTTCTTCTGTAACTCTTCTAATTTAAAGGAAGCTCTTGAGCGTAAACCTAGTTTGTGAGCTTGCTTTACGTATGGATCTGAAAAGTGTTCCTGTAACCATCTTGTCTGGCTTGCAGTTCTTTTCTTGGCTGGCATTAATCTTTTCCTGTGTCCTGATTAAAATAATTTATTTAAAATTTCTCGATAATATTATACAATTTGTAAATCAATATGCTAAGACTAATCATTCAAGGTTAGTAAAATAACGCGATAATTTTTTTTATTTAAAGGTTTAGTATGTCATTAAATTCACATCAACGCCAATTTTTAAAGGCACAAGCACATTCTTTAAAGCCAGTGGTGTTGCTTGGCAACGATGGCCTTTCAGAATCTGTACTAAAAGAAATTGATAGCTCAATTGAACATCACGAGCTTATCAAAATCAGAGTAAATGCAGGCGAAGGTCGTAAAGATCAAGCTTTAGAAGCTGCATCAAAAGTAAATGCAGAACTAATCTCTCTTGTTGGTCGTGTAGCCGTTTTATTCCGTCAGAACAAAGACGGCAGTAGATTTATTCTTCCACGCTAATCTGTTTTTAAGATAAAAAAGCTCTGTTCGTATCATCAGTTAATAAATCATAATATTTGGGTTCTTCCGAAAAACTGTGGTAAGCACTGATTTGGTTACATAATATTAACCTAGTGCTTATATTAAACAGTGAGTGCTTTTCCTTTAAAAGCACTCTTAATTCTCAAAAAGAAATATTCAAAATCTCTAAACCCAGGTTCAATATGTCAAAATTTTCAGCGATATTTATAACAACAGTTATAAACTTTAGTGAAAATTATAAATTGGCATATGGAAGACAATGTAGAGTAGGAGATTCAATGAATATCTCTGTAAAACTCCCTCAAACTGTTGATGGAACACCAGATTGGCAGTTCATGGAAGATCACATAAAATCTTTACCTTACGGAGATAGAATTTAATTAGTTAA
>JAAYPN010000018.1 GCA_012519775.1 Aeromonadales bacterium
AGTGGCGCACCTGAAGGGATTCGAACCCCTGACCGATCGGTTCGTAGCCGATTACTCTATCCAGCTGAGCTACAGGTGCATCAAATTTTGTTAAATTCGTCGCAAAAATCATATCACTAAAAAATCATTTGTAAAGAAATTTTTTTTTAGTGGCGGATAGAGAGGGATTCGAACCCTCGATACAAGCTTTATACTCGTATGCTCCCTTAGCAGGGGAGTACCTTCAGCCTCTCGGTCATCTATCCGCTAAAATTTAGCGTGCTAAGTATCTAATTTATTGAGAAGATTGTCAAGAACTTTTTTATTTTAAATCATGTAATGACAACGCTTTTAGTCGGATACCTTGTTTCTATCAGTTTTTGAAGACGAGGATTCGCGCTTAACTTTTATCTCTTTAGGAGCTTCAATACCTAAACGAACCTTCCCCGCCTTAACCTCTAATACACTGATAGTAATACCACTACTTAGTACCAGTTTGTCGCCTACCTTTTGTGATACTACTAACATACGCTTAGATACGCTCTTTTACTAAGTTGTCTACTGCACCAATTGCCTTATCAAGACCTTCAGCGTTAGTACCACCAGCCTGAGCCATATCAGGACGACCACCGCCTTTGCCGCCTACATAAGAAGCAACTTCACGGATTAAATCGCCTGCCTTTACCTTTGCAATTAAATCTTTAGATACGCTGGCAATTAAGGTTACCTTACCATCAATTGCAGAACCTAAAACGATAATTGAACTTGGAAGACGTACTTTCAGGTTATCAATTGCAACACGCAGAGCCTTAGCATCGTAATTTTCAAGCTTGGTTGCTACAACTTTAACGCCATTAACTTCATGAGCTAATGAAACTAAAGATGCACTCTCTAAAGCAATGATCTTCTCTTTTAGAGACTCATTTTCCTTCTCAAGAGCTTTAGCATGATCTAATGCCTGAGTTACCTTAGAAAGAATTGTTGTAGTAGCACCTGCCTTTAGAAGTGCCTTAGTCTGGCTTACATCTTCGTATAGACCATCTAAGTACTCAACTGCAGCTTTACCAACTAATGCTTCAATACGGCGAATGCCTGATGCGATAGACTCATCAGACAGTAGTACAAATGCACCGATATCACCGGTATATGCTGTGTGGGTACCACCGCATAATTCCTTAGAGAAATCGCCCATTGAAAGTACACGTACCTTTTCTTCGTACTTCTCATCAAACAGAGCAATAGCGCCTGACTTCTTAGCCTCATCAAGACTCATAATATCGGTTACAACCTTGTTGTTAGCCTGGATCTGCTCGTTTACAAGATCTGCTACAGCCTTACGCTCCTGAGCTGTTAATGGCTGTGAATGAGAGTAGTCAAAACGTAGTCTGTCGTGAGCAACAAAAGAACCCTTCTGAGCTATAGAATCCCCGATTACCTGACGTAATGCAGCATCTAGTAAGTGAGTTGCACTGTGATGTCTTGCAATATCAGCACGATTTTCTTTATCAACGGTAGCTAAAACCTTAGCGCCCTTGCTAAACTGACCGATATCTACACGACCGATGTGGATAGTAGCCTTTGCGACGTGCTTAGTGTCCTCAACGATAAAACGAGCATTCTCACCAATAGTGATTACGCCTTTATCGCCTACCTGACCACCCATCTCACCATAGAATGGAGTTGAATCAAGAACAATTACAGCGTTCTCATCAGTTGCAATAGCATCAACCTCTGCACCATCCTTGAAGATATGAGTGATTGAGCCTTCACCTTCTGATGAGTCATAACCTGTAAATACAGTGTTCTCGGTGATCTTTAATTCCTTGTTGTAATCAATACCGAAGGTTGATGCTGACTTTGCGCGAGCCTTCTGCTCAGCCATGCACTTGTCAAAGCCTTCCATATCAACGGTGTAACCGCGATCTCTTACAACGTCCTGAGTAAGGTCTGCAGGGAAGCCGTAGGTATCATATAACTTGAATGCAACGTCACCAGGGAAAATCTTGCTCTCGCCTAGCTTTACAAGTTCCTGCTCTAATAGAGCCAAGCCTCTGTCTAGTGTATTTAAGAACTGCTCTTCTTCTTTCTTTAGAGTACGCTCGATTAGATCTTTTTGCTCGACTAACTCAGGATAGGTCTTGCCCATTAAGTCAGCTAGCTTTGATACAAGCTTGTAGAAGAATACGTCTTTAGCGCCTAACAGACGTCCATGACGTACAGCACGACGGATGATACGGCGTAATACATAACCACGACCTTCATTTGAAGGTAATACACCATCAGCGATCAGGAATGAGCATGATCTGATGTGGTCAGCGATTACGCGTAATGACTTAGACTGTAAATCAGTTACACCAAGTACATTTGCCGCAGCTTTTTCAAGATCAACAAATAAATCAATCTCGTAGTTTGAGTGTACACCCTGTAGTACAGCAGCAATACGCTCTAAGCCAAGACCGTTATCGATCATAGGCTTTGCTAATTTCTCAAAGGTACCGTCAACCTTACGGTTGTACTGCATGAACACGATGTTCCAGATTTCAATGAATCTATCACCGTCTTCTTCAGGTGAGCCAGGAGGGCCACCCTGTACGTCTTCACCGTGGTCATAGAAAATTTCTGAGCAAGGGCCACAAGGACCTGTATCACCCATCTGCCAGAAGTTATCTGATTCGTATAAACCACCCTTGTTGTCGCCGATACGAACAATCTTCTCAGGAGGAAGACCAATCTGCTTATTCCAGATGTCATAAGCTTCATCGTCTTTTTCGTAAACAGTAACCATTAAAGACTCTTTTGGAAGTTTGTATACTACAGTTAACAGAGTCCATGCAAAGGTAATTGCTTCTTTCTTGAAATAATCGCCGAAACTGAAATTGCCTAGCATTTCGAAGAAAGTGTGGTGACGAGCAGTGTAACCTACGTTGTCTAAATCGTTCTGCTTACCACCTGCACGAACACACTTCTGTGCAGTAGTTGCTCTAACGTAGTCACGCTTTTCTTTACCTAGATAAATATCCTTGAACTGATTCATACCTGCATTGGTGAATAGCAAGGTAGGATCATTATATGGAACTAGTGAACTTGAGCGGACAATCTTATGGCCGTTTTTCTCAAAGAATTTCAAATACTCTTCTCGTATTTGATCTGTTGTCATGTACATTTAATCGGATCCTAAAATATGGTTTTTAACATGCAAATTATACATTGTTTAGAGTAAATAATTTCATTTGTTTATAAGTAAAAACTTTTAGATGTAATTTATTTTCATATTTGTGCAAATTCATAGAATCATTTTCTTTTATCAGATTTTACAGTTATAGCTTTTCTTATAAATTGCCATTTATAAATAGTATTAGTAAATTTAAACTGATTCGTGCAAAATGAACTCATTCAAAAATAATTACTAATAAAGAGACGAGGTTTTACATGGCACACATACTTCCTCCTTTCAGAGCTGATAACGAAGGTCCTTTTTTGCGTACAAATAAAATCATCAACGCAAGAAACCTATTTAACAAAACCTGTTATCAAAAGAAGATTTAACTAAAGTAGAAGACGAAGAAATCGCTCTACCTGGTTTAGCTCAGACGGTTATGAGCCAGTTGCTAAACTACTATTTGGCAAATGTAACGTAGATGCATTCTTCCTTGAGTATGACTCAGACAAATCTGGTGACTTTAAGCCTCTTCGTTTCATCAAAGATCAGAGTGTTGTTTTAGGTCTTATCACCTCAAAATTCCCAGAGCTTGAAAACTAGGATGAGGTTAAAGCCCGTATAAATGAAGCATCAGAGTACGTGCCACTTGAAAGACTTTGCCTGTCAACTCAATGCGTTTTCTCATCAACAGAGGAAGGCAATATTCTTTCACATGAACAGCAATGGGCAAAAAACAGCATGGTTGCAAAATTGCTAAAGACGTTTGGGCAGATGCCTAAAATATAGATTGTGTTCATTAAAGCTCTTACTTGTTAAGAGCTTTATTCTTCTGACAGGAACCTTTGAAGAGCTGAAATACAGGAGGAATTTGAAAAACCTCTTCTTGCAACTGAAGCTAAAATTTTCTGCTGTTCTTCAAAGGTATATTCTCTGACTTCCAGTCTCTTTTTTAAGAATTTTACAGCAATTTCAGTCCAGTCTGTCTCTTCAAGATATTCCTGATAATAGCTTTGAGACAGTCCCTTTTTACTTGCTTCAAGCATCAGCTTTCTAGGACCGTAACACTGATTGACGATGTGATTGAAAAGCGTCTGAGCGTAGCGCTCATCAGACTGCCATTTATTCTCGACACACTTTTTTACGGCTGCATCGGTGGCATTTTTGGTATATCTTAGATTAAGCTTTTTGATTAGCTCAATTCTTGAATATTCCCGACGGGTAAGACAGCGTAGCGCTGCATTTAATGCATGCGCTACGTCATCATCTTTAGTTTTAGGAGTTATTTTTTTAAACATCCTAAAACAGCTCCTTATAGATCATCTGGAATTGGAGTGATTAAATCCTCTTCATTTAAATCACCACCAATGTCATCAAGACCTGACATATCAGGTGGAGTGGTCTCATCACCTAATGAGGCTGTATCCTCGTAGTCATTGTTGCTGCGATAGAAAACTCTAATCTTCTGCTCGATTTCTGAGGCTACAGTTGGATTCTCGTCTAAGAAACGCATTGCGTTAACTTTACCCTGACCAATCTTCTGATCCTTGTATGCAAACCATGCACCTGTCTTCTGAATGATCTTCGCATTTACACCAAGCTCAATTAACTCACCGTTCTTGGCAATACCGTAGTTAAACAGGATCTGGAAGTTTGCAACCTTAAATGGAGGTGCAACCTTGTTCTTAACTACTTTTACCTTGGTTTCATTACCTAAGACGTTATCCTTATCCTTTAATGGCATACCCTTACGTATATCAAGACGTACTGATGCGTAGTACTTAAGTGCATTACCACCAGTTGTTGTCTCAGGACTACCGAACATCACGCCAATCTTCATGCGCAGCTGGTTGATGAATACAACCATACAGTTGGCCTGCTTTACGATACCTGTTAATTTACGTAAAGCCTGTGACATTAAACGTGCCTGTAAACCTACGTGGTTATCGCCCATATCACCTTCAATTTCAGCCTTAGGAACCAAAGCTGCAACTGAGTCGATGATAACTACGTCAACACCGCCTGAACGTACAAGAGTTTCACAAATCTCCAGTGCCTGTTCACCGGTGTCTGGCTGAGAAATTAAAACATCCTCAACTTTTACGCCAAGTTTCTTTGCGTAAATAGGATCAAGTGCGTGTTCAGCATCAATAAATGCACATACCTTACCCTTTAATTGAGCCTGGGCAATCAACTCTAATGTTAAAGTTGTCTTACCAGATGATTCAGGACCATAGATTTCAATAATACGGCCCATTGGTAAACCACCAACACCTAAAGCAATATCTAATGATAATGAACCAGTTGAGATTGACTCAATATCAGTAAGATCATTCTGACCTAAGCGCATGATTGCGCCTTTGCCGAACTGACGCTCAATCTGCTCCATTGCAGCTTCTAGGGCTTTTTGTTTTTTTGGATCTTTAGTTATGTTTGCAGCTAACTTGTTTGATCCTGCTGAAGGTGCTTTTGCTCCTGCCATTTCTTATACTCCAAAACTTTATACTGCCAGTATAATATTTAATTTCTAATACAATGTCAATATAATTTTTATATTATAAAGCAATTCTATTATTCTCTTTTGCCTTTTGATTCATTCTAAATTTCCATGAACTTGAACTATAATATATCAAGTTTTTTTTAACATCTGAAGATACGTGGCAAATTTTGCTGAATTCCTCAATTTTTTTATTTTTTACAAGGTAACCAATGGAAGATTTAATTAAAAGCTCAACCCCAATGATGAGACAATACCTTGAAATAAAAGCAAAATATCCTGACACATTAGTCTTGTACCGCCTCGGTGATTTTTATGAATTATTTTATGAAGATGCTAAAAAAATCGCCAGATTACTAGATTTGACCCTTACAAGACGCGGCACCAATAACGGTCAACCTATTCCTATGGCAGGTGTACCTTTTCATGCTGTAGATAACTACATCGCAAGACTTATTAAAATGGGTGAGTCCTGTGTTATTTGTGAACAGAAAGGAACTACTGGCGAGCAGAAGACCATGGTACGAGAAGTATCAAAAATCATCACTCCCGGTACCGTAACAGACGATGGCATTGCCCCTGACAGACAGGACAATATCGTAGCTGCTATCTACAAAGGCAAAAACTACTATGGCTTTGCCTATTTATCATTAGGCTCTGCAACTTTCAAAACCACTGTATGTAAAGAAAAAAGAGAACTTGAGCTTTATCTTGAAAAGGTATCTCCAATTGAAGTTATTTACGATGAAGCCCTAAAAGATCTGGATTTTTTAGAGTCTATCAGTGCTAAAAAATCAGTACCATCATGGAACTTTGAGCTGCAATCCTGCTATAAGGCTCTATGTAAGCAGTTTAACACCAACAGCCTGTTTGGCTTTGATATTGAGAATTTAGAAGATGGAATTTGTGCATCAGGTGCTCTTTTAAACTATGTAAGCACTACACAGAATGTGCCACTAGAACATATTAAATCAATTAGCCGTGATGACAATTCATCCTATGTAATTCTTGATAGAACCTCTCAGAGAAACCTTGAGCTTCTGTCAAATTTAAAAGGTGAAAAGGAAGGATCTTTACTTTCTGTTGTTGAAAATGCATGTACACCAATGGGACAGAGACTTACTAGAAGTCTTTTAGTACAGCCTCTTCGTAATAACAATGAGGTAAACTTCAGATTAGATATTGTAGAAGCTCTTCGCAATCTTAATTTAGATGGCCTTCGCGATATTTTAGACAGAATCGGCGATATTCAGAGAATCACCGCAAGAATAGGTCTTTCTTCTTCACGTCCAAAGGACTTATCTACTCTTCGTGATGCTCTGACTATCATTCCAGAGCTTAAAGAGACAATAGAGATCACTCAAAGCTCTGCATTAAACCAGTTAAACGACAATATCTCTCCTCTTGAGGATGTTTTAGATCTGCTTTCAAAATCCATTATGGATGTGCCTTCTACATTCCTTCGTGATGGTGGAGTTATTGCTGCAGGCTTTAATAAAGAGCTTGATGAGTTGCGAGATCTGATGAGAGGCTCTGAGAAAACACTTCAGGAAATTGAGCAAAGAGAAAAGGATGCTACAGGTATTCCTACCTTGAAGGTAAACTTCAACTCCGTGCACGGTTTCTATATTGAAGTGTCTAAAGCTCAATCTGATAACGTCCCTGATCACTATATTCGCCGTCAGACACTAAAGAATAACGAAAGATATATTACCCCTGAGCTTAAGGAATTAGAGCAGAAGGCTTTAAGTGCACGTGACAGATCATTAGCCTTAGAGACCGAGATATTCTCAGGTGTAATTAAATCACTGCAGGAAAAACTCTCAGAGCTTACAAGACTATCAAATGCCATTGCTCTGCTTGATGTTCTAGCTGGTTTTGCAAAGATCTCTTTAGAGAGAAACTATATTCGACCAATATTGTCTAATAAGCATGAAATTTTAATCAATGAAGGTCGTCATCCTGTAATTGAAACACTTACAGATAAACCATTTGTATCTAACTCAATTGAGTTGAATAACAAGCACATGCTAGTAATTACTGGTCCTAACATGGGTGGTAAATCCACCTTCATGAGACAGACTGCTCTTATTACCATTCTTGCACGTATTGGCAGCTTCGTTCCTGCAAAATCTGCAACCATTGGTAATGTTGACAGGATCTTCACCAGAATCGGCGCATCAGATGATCTGATATCAGGTCGTTCAACCTTCATGGTGGAAATGGAGGAAGCCTCCTCTATTATCAATAACGCCTCAACCAACTCTCTTGTTTTAATGGATGAGATTGGTCGTGGTACCTCAACTTATGAAGGTTGCGCTCTTGCTTTGGCCATCGCTGAGCACATGTGCGCAAAAATCAACTGCTTTACCCTATTTGCAACTCACTATCCTGAAATTGCCAAGTTATCTGAAAAATATGACTGTGTTGAGAACATCTGTTTTAAAGCAACTGAATTCTCAGGAAAAATCATCTTTATGTATCAGGCAAATAAAGGTTCTCAAAACTACTCATACGCAGTTGAGGTGGGAAAGCTAGCAGGTCTTCCTGAGGAAATCATCTCAAAAGCTAAAAAATACATTAAAGATGCTGACAGCAATAAAGTAAATAATGCTCTATCAGGATCTATAACCGAGAGTGCATCGGGAAAGACAGTTATTCAGGAAAAGATTGTCTACAAAGAAAAAGAATCTGAAATTGAGAAAAAAATATTGGAGTTAGATTTAAATTCTCTAACTCCAATTGAAGCATTGAATTTCCTGTTTATGCTTAAACAGAAATCCTAATACAGATCCTGAGCTGAATATGAGGTTTTATCAATACCATGAGCTTCAAAGGTCTTCTTTAAGCTTCTTAAAACCTCAGATTGAATTTGGCGTACTCTCTCGCGGGTAAGTCCAACCTTGTTGCCAACCTCTTCTAGAGTTAGTACGTCTTCATCATTTAAACCAAATCTATATAAAACAACCATCTGCTGCTTTTCAGGAAGAGTGTTAAACCACTCTTTGACAATCTGAACAACTTCCCTCTTATCTACGTGATTAAATGGTGTTTCAATCTTGGTATCAGGTACAACGTCAAGTAAAGAGAGCTCTTTATCCTCATCTGCTCCTTTCATGCTAACATCAAGAGGAGAGGTTCCTTCTAGCAAAGACAGTAAATGTCTTACCTTATCAGGATCTTTATTGGTTAATGATGCAATCTCCTTAATGGAAACCAGTCTGTTCAGATCAGCTTCCTGTAAAGAACGCTTTGCCTTTAAAACAATATTGATTTCTTTGATTACATGAACAGGTAAACGCACAAGTCTTGACTGAACCATAATAGCCTGCTCAATACTCTGTCTAATCCACCATGTTGCATAGGTGGAGAATCTAAAGCCGCGTTCTGGCTCGAACTTTTGCACAGCATGGATAAGACCTAAATTACCCTCTTCGATTAAATCTAAAAGAGGAACTCCACGCGCTCTATAGTTTTTGGCAATCTTAACTACCAGTCTTAAATTTGATGTAATCATTACATCAATTGAGCTTTTATCTCCTAATCTTGCTTTTTTACCAATAGCAGACTCCTCTTCAGAGGATAAAAGTGGGTATCTTCGAATATTATTAAAATAGCTTGATAAGGAATCTGCATTAACAGAACGGCCTACACCTTTATCTTCAGCCTTTTCTGGGGATACTTTAGTTTCTATCAAGCTTGAATCAAGCTCATCAACCTGATTGTTAAGCTTCTCGTTTACTGTGCTCATTTTTATCCTTATGCGTTTTTTAATTTATATTATTTTGGTAAATATTTCCTTGGATCAACTGAGTTGCCCTTATAGCGGATTTCAAAGTGCAACATTACCTGTGACGCATCTGTTGAACCCATCTTGGCAATTACCTGACCTCTTTTTACTTTTTGTCCTTCTTTTACTAGTAACATATCGTTATGGGCATATGCTGATAAATACTGATTATTGTGGTTAATAATAATCAGATTGCCATAACCGCGAAGTGCGTTACCAGAATAAACAACCTGTCCTGCAGCAGCTGCGTTAACATTCTGTCCGCGTGATCCTGCAATATCAAGACCCTTGTTGGATGAAGAGAAATTCTTTATAACTCTTCCCTTTGTAGGCCACATCCAGGACATACCTGATACTGTAGAAGTCTTGCCTGATACAACCTGAACAGGAGTACTAGTATTTACAGCAGCAGGAACAGCTGCAGCTGTTGTTGAGTTTTTGGCTGTCTTTGTCTCAGAGCTTCCTGCAACAGGAACTGAACTTGGAGCTCTTAAATCCTCAAAATGTTGACCTTTTGAGTCAACTAGTGATAAGCGTTGACCTACAGTTAAATGATATGGACTCTTTAAATTATTTGCCTTAACAAGCTGTGAAAGTGTAAGTCCATTGCCGTGAGCTACAGATACTGCTGTATCACCAGGTTTTACCACATATGATTTAGGTTTCTTATTCTCCTTTGTAATACCGCTTTGTGTTGCAGTATTCAAGGACAGAACCTGACCTACTGTAATGTTGTATGGACTTTCAATACCGTTATTCTTTGCAAGCACTCGATAATCTTTACCATATCTGAAAGCTACTGAGTACAGGGTATCTCCAGCTTTAACTTTATAGGTATCTGGTGTTAATGTCTGAATCTGACTTGTAGTATCAGCTACGTTGTCTGATACATAAGGAACTGGTTTCTTTGTGTTTGCTGACTGATAAGGTTTTATTACACCTACCTGAGTTTTATCAGTTCGGCTACCTGCGTACACTCGTTTTTGAGAAACACTTCTGCTTACGTGTACAGGCTTTGTATACTCAACCGCTGGAATAGTTCTTTTTGCGTTATTATTTGCTGTGCAACCAAACATAGCTATGGTTGCACATAAACATAAAATTGGAAAAAACTTAGTCTTCATATTTAGCTTAACATTATGTAATATATACGATATTGTTACACAATATTTTGCTAATTACGAAAAGTTTTTATCAAAATAAGACCTTATACACGATAAATGATACAATTAGCGCCACACATGTCCAGCCTATGCCATCAATGTATGTTCTAATTGTCTTTTGCATCTTCTCTCCACCGATATAAATAATGATAGCTTCAAGATAAAAACGAAGACCACGACCTACAATAGAAATCAGAATAAAAGGAACAATTCCAAGCATTCCGGCAGATCCTGTCTCCATGATGCTCTCAGCTGCCACAAGACCTGTGGCAACCGCAATTACCTTATATGGAATAGGAGTAAATGCGCCCACAAAAATCATTAGCATTCCATACTCGATTGCAAGCCAGTCTCTTACTGTCTGCAAGCTCTCCTGGTAATGGAAGAAGGCAATTACTCTTGCAACATATGGATCATACAGGAAATATCCAAGATAATAGCCTACAACGGCACCTAAAACAGAGAAAAACACGGTTAAAAAAGCTAATCTGAAAGCCTTCTGTCTCTGGCATACACACATAGGGATTAGCATTACATCACTTGGTATAGGCCAGAAAATTGACTCAATAAAAGAGTTTACACAAAGGATGTGTACGGCAAGCTCATGTTGCGATAATCGCTCAAATAAATCATAAAGACGTGCAAATAGTTTCATATTATTTCTTTTTTAGCAATACCACTGCTTCTACAGCAATTCCTTCTTTGCGTCCTGTAAAGCCGAGTTTTTCAGTAGTGGTGGCTTTTATGCTTACCTGATTTACATCAATCTGCAGATCAGCAGCTACGTTCTGTCTCATTTGATGCTCGTACTGAGCCATCTTAGGGGCCTGAGCCATTATTGTAGTATCAAGATTTACAACTTCATAACCTAATTGAGAAATCTTATTAAAAACGTCTTTTAATAATAGTCTTGAATCGATATTCTGATATTTTGCATCGTTATCAGGATAAAAATGACCAATATCGCCTAAAGCTAATGCACCTAAAAGAGCATCACTGATTGCATGTAAAACCACATCACCATCTGAGTGAGCAATAAATCCCTTTTCGTATGGGACTTTCACTCCGCCTAATATGCAGGGACCTTCGCCACCAAAACGGTGAACATCAAAACCATGACCGATTCTAAACATTAAATCTCCTTTAAAAGGATCAGCGCAAGCTTAAGATCATCAGGAGTGGTTAACTTAAAGTTATCACTTCTGCCTTCTACAATAGCCACTTTGTAACCATACAGCTCCATTGCTGAAGCTTCATCGGTTACACATTTTCCTTCCTGATATGCTTTGGTTAAAGATTGCTTTAGTAAAGCAGTATTAAATAACTGTGGGGTATAAGCTCTGTATAAATCGTCACGAGGTACAGTCTTTACAATCACGCCGTTTTCCACTTTCTTAATAGTATCTGCAACCTTGCAGGCTAAAATGGCGCCATCAACCTCTTTATGATCAACATACTCTGATAGTGCTTTTAGATCTTCAACACTAATAAGTGGTCTTGCAGCATCATGCACCATGACATATTCAGACTGAACTTTATCAAGACAGTTTAGTACGGTGTCAGATCTTTCTTTTCCACCAAAACCTAGAATAATTCTTTTATTCTGACTTAAGGGTAAATCCTTAAAGTACTCATCACCTTTTGAAATACCAATAATGATGTTTCCTACAAAAGGAGCTTTTAATAAAGAATCAACAGTGTGTTCAAGAACGGTTTTTGAACCAATCAGAGCGTATTGTTTAGGGTAATTGAGCTGCATGCGCTTTCCAACACCAGCAGCTGGAACAACGACATCTATGAAAGGGTTTAGCATGAGAAAACCTCCTATTTATTTTTTTTAGGGGGATCCTTTTCGATGACACGATAAAAGGTTTCGTTTTTCTTTATCATGCCTAAATCAGAACGAGCAAGCTCTTCAACAACGCGACTTCCCTGTTTTAAATCGGAAATCTCGTCCTGAAGAGCCTGATTACGCTGCTCTAGTAATTTTGACTTTTCCAGAGCAGCTTCATATCTTTCATTAGCGTCTTGGTATTGCATAACTCCATTGCGGCCAAAGATTAGGTCGTAACCTAAAGCAAGTACTGCTGCAAGTAGAACTATTGCAAATAACTTCATCGACTAATGCTTATCCTGATATTCCTTAGCGGCTTTAATGAAACCAGAGAATAATGGATGTCCCTTTCTTGGGTTTGAGGTAAACTCAGGATGGAACTGAACACCAATAAACCATGGGTGATTTGGATTCTCGATGATCTCAACTAACTTGTTATCAGTTGATAGACCAGCGATCTTCAAGCCTGCATCGGTAATCTTAGAAATTAGGGTATTGTTAACTTCGTAACGGTGACGGTGACGCTCTACGATATCGTCGGTGCCGTAAAGCTCACGAACCTTAGAACCAGCCTGTAAGTGGCATAACTGACCACCTAATCTCATGGTACCGCCTAAGTCTGACTTGTCGTTACGTTTCTCAACCTTACCTGATTCATCCTTCCACTCAGTGATTAGAGCAACTACAGGATACTTAGTATCAGGGTCGAACTCAGTTGAGTTAGCCTTGTCCATGCCAGCTACATTACGTGCATACTCAATTAAAGCAACTTGCATACCTAAGCAGATACCTAAGTAAGGAATATTGTTCTCACGAGCATACTTAGCAGCCATGATCTTGCCTTCAACACCACGCTTACCAAAGCCACCAGGAACTAGAATTGCATCTAAGCCTTCTAGTACTGATAAGCCCTTAACTTCAACGTCTTCAGAGTCAATGTATCTGATATGAACCTGTAGACGATTCTTTAAACAGCCATGCTTTAATGCTTCGTTAACAGACTTGTAGGCATCGTGTAATTCAACATACTTACCAACCATACCAATGGTAACTTCACCAGTAGTATTAGCCTGCTGATATAGAACCTGCTCCCAATCTGATAGGTCAGCCTCTGGAACATCAAAGTGGAATCTGTCAACGACGAACTGATCCAGATACTGGCTCTTTAACAGAGCTGGGATCTTGTAGATTGAATCTACGTCCTTCATGGTGATTACAGC
This sequence comes from Aeromonadales bacterium, assembly GCA_012519775.1. Taxonomy (GTDB): domain Bacteria; phylum Pseudomonadota; class Gammaproteobacteria; order Enterobacterales; family Succinivibrionaceae; genus Succinivibrio. The sequence goes on from JAAYPN010000018.1 coordinate 13,641, forward strand.
ATTCTCTGATACGTTACAGAACATCGCAATCTTATGACGCTCGTGAGATGGAATACCATTCTCTGAACGGCAGATTAAGATATCTGGCTGAATACCGATTGATAGTAATTCTTTTACTGAATGCTGAGTAGGCTTGGTCTTAACCTCACCTGAAGTTGGTAAATATGGTACTAAAGTTAAATGCATGAATAAAGCATTTTCACGACCAATATCTACAGCTAACTGTCTGATAGCTTCTAGGAATGGTAAAGATTCGATATCACCTACAGTACCACCAATTTCTACTAAAGTAATATCATTACCTTCACAACCAGATAAGATCCTCTCTTTAATTGCATTGGTAATATGAGGGATAACCTGAATTGTTGCGCCTAAATAATCACCACGACGCTCTTTTCTGATTACGTCAGAATAGATTCTGCCGGTTGTGAAATTATTCTTCTTAGACATCTTGGCATTGATGAATCTCTCATAATGGCCTAAGTCTAAATCGGTCTCTGCACCATCCTCTGTTACGAATACTTCACCGTGCTGAATTGGGCTCATAGTACCAGGATCAACATTGATGTATGGATCCAATTTCATAATGGTTACTTTCAAGCCGCGCGCTTCTAAAACTGCTGCTAAAGATGCACCTGCAATGCCTTTTCCAAGTGAAGATACAACACCACCGGTTACAAAAATAATCTTAGGAGATGAGGACATAAAAACTCCAAATTAGTGAACTTTTAAGCAAAGGATTATACCACACAAATATAATTCTAACCTTATTATTTCATGAATAATAAGGCTAGAATTAAATATATGATTAAAAAAGAATTACAGGCGCTTTGCTTCGCTTACGTATGGAAGATCCTGCAATTTTGCCATAGTCCTGTTGAGCACTGGAATACTTACCACAACAAGATCAATATCTACTAAAGAAAGATCTTTTGATTTATCAACATGAGATCTAACGCCCAGTACATTTAACTTGTCGTTTGCAAGAACAGTAGTTACATCGCGAAGGAATCCTGAATAATCAGGTCCTATAACTCGAATGGTTACTGTATAGCCAGATTCTCCGTTTAACGCACTATCTCCCCAGCTTGCATCTACAACGCGCTCTGGGAATAACGTCATCATGCGCTTCAATTTTTCACAGTCTTTTCTGTGAACAGAAATACCACGGCCCTGAGTCACGAAACCTAAGATCTCATCACCAGGAATCGGCTGGCAGCACTTTGCCATGTGGGTCATTAAATCCCCCACACCTTCAACAATAATTCCTGTCTTATGCTTAGTTTTGTTTAAGATATTCTGAGCTGGTTTTCTGTTGACAAGATCATCAATGATCTCCTGACTTGATGGAACCTCTGTCTTTTCTTTTACCTTGGCAACCTTCTCAGATAAAATTGCCATTACAAGGTTAGAGCCGATATCTCGTGCACCTACATTTGCAAAAAGATCATCTACTGTCTTGAGATTAAACTTTGATAATTTTTCCTTTAAAGCAGAGTTAATCATTTCTCTGTTTATGTTCAGACCGGATTTTTCAATTTCTCTGTCGATTAAATCAACACCTGCTTCTTTATTTTTATCAAAGTCAATCTTTCTAAAGAAAGCCTGGACCTTATTTCTTGCTTTAGCAGTCATTAAGAAACCATTATCAGGCTTTAACCAGTCACGAGACGGATTAGGTTCACGCTGAGTAATAATTTCCACCTGCTCGCCAGTCTTTAGCTTATAAGTATATGGAACAATTCTTCCATCTACCTTAGCACCGATACAACGGTGGCCCACCATGGTATGAACCTGATAGGCAAAGTCTAAAGGAGTAGCTCCATTTGGAAGATCAATTACCTCTCCATTTGGAGTAAATACATAGACTCTGTTTTCAAAGACCTGCTTTTTGAATTCTTCCTGTAATGAACCAGACTCAACCATGTCATCACGCCATGACAACAACTTGCGAAGCCAGTTGATTCTATCTTCTACCCCCTGACTCTGGCCATTACCCTCTTTGTATTTCCAGTGAGCTGCTACACCAAGCTCTGCAAGCTGGTGCATCTTCTGAGTTCTGATTTGAACTTCAATTACCTTGTGGCCCTGTCCTAAAACAACAGTGTGAATAGACTGATAACCATTTGGTTTTGGATTTGCTATGTAATCATCAAACTCTTTTTGCAGGTGCTCATAATGGGTATGAATAATACCTAACGCAGCATAGCACTCTTCAACAGTATCCACGACTACACGCACAGCTCGAACATCAAATAACTGATTGAATTTCAGATGCTTTTTCTGCATCTTTTTATAAATACTGTAAATGTGTTTTGGTCTGCCGTATACAGTGGCATTGATGTTTTCTGCCCTTAATACTGAAGATAACTTCTTTACAAAGTTATCTACATATTCCTCACGCTGTACACGCTTCTCCCCTAAGTCTGCTGCAATCTTTGCATACTCATCGTGATGCAGGAATTTAAAAGCAAGATCTTCAAGCTCCCACTTTAACTGACCAATACCAAGTCGATTTGTAAGCGGAGCGTAAAAATTAGATATTTCCTTTGCAATCAGATAGCGCGTTTCCTCGTCTTCATTCTTTGAAAAACGGATAACTGCAATTCTTTCTGCTAACTTGATTACAACTGCTCTAACATCTTTAACCATTGCCAGAATCATGCGGCGAACTCTATCTACTTGTTCTTCGCTGGCATCTGATGAGGTTAAAGTCTGAAGAGATCTGATAGCTTCCATGTCTTTCACCGCCAAAAGCAGATTTGCTATTTTCGGTCCAAAAACATCACCTACAGATTCTATTGATAGGAAACTGTTTTCATAAGCTGGATATAGGATGGATACCTGTAATGAAGCTAAATCCATATTCAATGTCATCAGAATACCAACGATTTCTGATGAAATATGGTTAAATTTAGCTACCAAGTCCTCTGGATTTACGAAATCCTCAGCGACTTCTGAGTTGCGAATGCAACGCAAAACAAATTCGTTTGTTTTGTTTATGGCGTCCTTTTGATCAACTGGTAAATTTAGTTCATCGACCCATTTTTCAAAATCGAATGAAGCGCTATGAGTTTGACGTATTGCAACCATCGAATACCAACCTTCCATAACTAATATTACTTAGCAAGTAATACTCTAATAGGTATAATTCTCTCTGATTTATACATGAATAGTCAACAATTCTTATCTTTGCACACTAAAAATAACTTATTTACTTTTAGCCACACTTTGAGTCAAAAAGATCTTTTATAAACTGTTTCTGATAAGGCTTTGACCATTTCATGGCACTGATTTCAGTTTTTTTAGAGAAGGAATAGTGAATGGAATGATATAAAAAGCAATTCTACAACTTGACGAAAAGAACTGCTTTTTATGAAGTAATAAACTGTAATCTTATGCTTTAGTCATTAAAATAACCATCTCAATATGAGATGTTCTTGGGAACATATCGCATACACCCCATCTATTTATTTTGTAGCCTGCCTTGATAAACTCTTGACAGTCACGTGAGGCTGCAAGTGGATTGCAGGAGATTAGGACTACCTTTTTAACCTGTTTCTTGATTAAGAATAATGAAGCTCGCTTAGCTCCCTGTCTGCCTGGATCCATAACCACAGCATCATACTCAGCTTTTGCCCATGACTGGTTTTCGAATAACTCTTCAAGATCTGCCACCTCAAAACGTGCGTTATCAAGCCCCTGCTCTTTAGCGTTGTTTCTTGCATCCTCAATCATCTTAGAGACAATATCAACACCAACAACCTTAGCGCCACTCTTGGCAATAGGCATTGCAAAGTTACCTAAACCACAGAATAAATCCATGATTCTGCTATCAGCTGATGGCTCTACCATCTCAAGCACTGTATCAAGCATCTTTTCATTTACACTTGAGTTTACCTGTACAAAAGATGATGGCTTACACTTAATCTTTACACCATGACTTACAATGAATAACTCATCGATAGAACCAAAGATAATTCTCTCACGGGTGGTTTCCTGCTTGGTAATAGCCATTGGATCCTTGTATGGCTCCACTACAGAAATTACAGCATTTAAATCCTTGCCTACTTCCTGTAACAGGTTTGTATCGCGCTCTTTTAAGGTTTTTGTAATTCGAATTAGAATTCCTAATAAACCATCAGAATCAAGTAACTCAATATGACCAATCTCGCCCTTTTGCTCCATCTGATTGATAACCTTGTTTAAAGGCTTAATGGCATCATTCATTCTTTTTGTTAATGTCAGGCAGTTTGAAACCTTGACCAGGTTGTGTGACTTTTCCTGTCTAAAGCCTAAATATAGCTTGCCATGATCACCGCGAATTGCAAAACGGCATGCTCTTCTGTAATTCTTATCACTGCTTTTATGAATAAATGAAGGCTCAGATAATTCCTCGCCAAAAGTCTTGGTAAACAGACGTCTGATACCTGCAACTTTTGCATCAACTAGCTGTTCTGCAGGAATATGCTCTAAAGGACATCCACCACACTGACCAATTAAAGGACAGTCCTTTTCTAATCTGTCCTTTGAAGGAGTGATGATCTTGGTGATTGTAGCTTCTGCTACTTTGCCTTTTACAAGATCTGCAAGTACATTAGCAGTATCACCTGGCATCAGACCTTCTACGAAGTACACATATTTGTCGGTTCTTGCAACACCGCGACCTTGTAAATCAAGATCAGTACAAGTTACTTTAACCGCTTTCTTTTCTACGGCTTTCTTAACTGGTTTGTAAAAAGTTACCATTGTTTACACCATTAGATATTGAGCATACAGTTCTCTACTCTTTAATTGCTTACCATCTAAAAGAGTAGAAATAACACTTTTATTAATCATTTTTAAAGCCTGCAGTACTTCTTTTGAAGCAAATTCACGGGCTTCTATAAGTTTAATTGTTCTTCCGTCTAACACCTGTTTTGAGGAGATATTAGCCCTGCAAAAACCATTATGAGGATCGAAAATATATTTACCGTCATCTTCAATCTGAAAGCTATTGGTATCAAGAAAAGATAAACCGTAGCCTAAACCTTCAATTAAGGTTAGTTCGAATTCTCTTAAACTGCTAAGATAAGATTCTTCTTTTCTTTCAAGTGCTTCTAACACCTTTATATAGCTTGCAAAAAGTTGAGGATCACTCTCACGAGTTTTGATTAGATAAAACAATAATTCATTTAAATATTGGGCAATGAAGATTTGTGGCACTTCAAGAGCAAATCCTGCTCTCTGCAAAAATACATCTTTTAATTGCCACAACTGACCTCGCCCTTGGCTTAAGGTCATCTTCAACAGCAGAAAAGGCTGATATGCGCCTTTAGAACGGGAAGCGACCTTCTTTGATAATCTTGCAACTGCACTTATACGGCCGTAATTGAGCGTATAAAGTTCAACTAAAAGACTATTCTCTTTGTAAGGGCGCGTATGCAAAATAACACCAGGTTCACCATCTAAGGAGATTGGCATTATTTATCCCTCAAAATCATTGTATCCAAGACTCTTTAAAGCTCTTGCATCGTCAGACCAGCCAGCCTTAACTTTAACAAAAAGCCTTAAGAATACTTTTGAATCAAATAATTTCTCCATATCCTTACGAGCTTCGGTACCGATCATTTTGATTCTTGAACCGCCTGCACCTACTACCATCTTCTTCTGACCATCGCGCTCTACCAGGATTGCAGCGCTAATTCTTAACAGATCGCCATCCTCTTTGAACTCTTCAACTTCAACTGTTGATGAATATGGAAGCTCGTCGCCCATCTGGCGCATCAGCTTCTCACGTACGATTTCAGCAGCAAGGAATCTTGATGATCTGTCGGTCACGCTGTCATCCGGGAACATGTGGTCACCCTCAGGTAAAGACTCCTGAATGATCTTCTTTAGGATATGCAGATTTGTTCCGCGTAATGCAGATACAGGAACAATGTCTTTAAAGGTTACTGATTTGCTTAACTTATCAATCAAAGGTAATAATGTTTCCTTGTCTGCTACAGTATCAACCTTGTTGATAACAAGTACGATAGGAACACCTGCCTGCTTTACTCGGGCAAAAGCCATTTCATCGTCATCGGTCCAGTGAGCAGGATCGATTACCATCAGAATTAATTCAACATCACCTAAAGCACTTTCGGCTGCGCGATTCATTAGGCGGTTGATGGCTCTTTTTTCTTCACGATGTAAACCTGGGGTATCTACGTATACAACCTGATACTCGCCCTGAGTATCAATACCCATCACACGGTTACGTGTGGTCTGTGGCTTTCTTGAGGTAATAGAAATCTTTTGACCGATTAGATGGTTCATCAAAGTTGATTTACCAACATTTGGTCTTCCAATGATCGCTACGAAACCAAAGTGTGACATTTTTCATCCTTCAAGAGTTATTTCTTGTTCTTGTTTAATAATTTCAGGACCAAACCTGCAGCTTCTTGCTCTGCTCTTCTTCTTGAAGAACCTTGTCCAACTTGTACTGCTACACCTTCAACGGTTGCTGAAACTACGAAAATCTGATCATTGTCAGAGCCTTTGATTTCTTCAATCTTATAAACTGGCAATGGCTTATGTAAGGACTGTAAAAGCTCCTGCAGTGTTGATTTATGATCTTTCTGGTTTACGTTTGGCTGTATGGTATCAAGTCTTGACTTAAACCATGATAAAACCACCTGACGTACTCGAGGAAAACTCTCGTTGTCATCAATAAACATCGCGCCGATAATCGACTCAACGGCATCAGCAATCAGAGAATCGCGTCTGAAACCACCGGTTTTCAATTCTCCTGGACCTAATTTTAGGCAATTGCCAATACCAAAGGCTCTGGCAAGCTCTGCTAATGTGGTTTCACGAACTAGAGTTGATCTCATTCTTGTAAGATCACCCTCAGGACATTTAGGGAATCTGTCATACAGCTCTTTGGCTATAATCATACCTAGAATAGAATCACCTAAAAACTCTAATCGCTCGTTATGAACTGCTCCAAAGCTTCTGTGTGTTAAAGCCTGATCTAGCAATCTGATGTTCTGAAAGGAATAACCTAATTTCAACTCAAGATTTTGCAATTCAATAATATTGATTTTATCTACCATTTTTTATTTTATGCTACCAATTCTGTCAAAGCGTACTGCAGAAGGCACCCATGAAGGTATTGAGCTTTTTGCGCCGTGGTCAAAATCAAAAGATAACCAGATTGTTGAGGTCTTACCTACGATATTTTCGAAAGGAACAAAGCCCCAGAAACGGCTGTCTTTACTATTGTCTCTATTATCACCCATAGCAAAATAACTGTCAGCAGGAACAACCCATTTGCCTACAAGTTCATTCTTCTGTACATAGAAATATTGAGAAAGAACAGGAGCATTTGGATTAACTCTAATCTGATGTGACTCGCCAGGACCAAAGGACTCTTCATAAACATCAAATGTCTCTGCAAAGCCCATCATTTCTTCTTCTAAAGATTCAATCATACGAGTTGAAATCAACTCAGGTTCTGAACCTTTTGGAGCATCAAACTTTTTAATATACAGGTGTTTATCCTGATAAATAATGGTGTCGCCAGGTAAACCAACCACACGCTTAATGAAATCGATACTTTTATCTTCTGGATATTTAAATACGATAATATCACCACGCTGAGGGCGAGAAGTCTCGATTAACACATTGTTAGTTAGAGGATTTCTAATACCAAATGAGTGCTTATTTACAGCGATAAAATCACCTGGTAACAGTGTAGGCATCATTGAACCTGATGGAATTCTAAATGGCTCATATAAAAATGATCTGAACAGGAACACTAATATAAGCACAAAGAATACAGAACCTACCTGACCTATAACGCCTTTTGGCTCTAATAAGGCACGCTTTTCCTTTTTAGAGATTTCTCCTTTGCCTTTTAATTCCTCAAAATTCTTCTGGCGCTTTGGTTTTTCAACGATTAAATCATAAACCCAAGCACAGCCGGAAATTATTGACGCTACAAACAGAATGAACGCAAATAAATTCTCGTTAATGGCCTCGAACATCTTTACTCCTTACCGACCTTCAAGATAGCTAAAAATGCATCCTGTGGGACTTCTACTCTACCTAGTTGTTTCATGCGCTTTTTACCTGCCTTTTGTTTTTCAAGCAACTTGCGCTTTCTTGTAATATCACCACCGTAACACTTAGCTAAAACGTCTTTGCGTAAAGCTTTAACAGTACAACGAGCAATAATCTGTGAACCGATTGCAGCCTGAATTGCAATATCGAACATCTGACGAGGAATAACTTCCTTCATCTTTTCAACCACAGCTCTACCACGTGACTGGGCAACGGAGCGGTGCATAATAATAGCAAGAGCATCTACACGCTCACCTGCAATCAGAATATCCATTCTTACTAAATCATCGCAGTTGAAACGCTTGAAAGCATAATCTAATGATGCGTATCCGCGTGATGCCGATTTGATTTTGTCAAAGAAATCTAGTACAACCTCTGACATAGGAATGTCATAGGTTAATGCAACCTGATCACCATGATAAACCATACCCACCTGGATACCACGCTTTTCCTGGCAGATCTTCATGATAGTACCTACATACTCTGATGGCATTAACATTCTGCACTCGGCAATAGGCTCTCTGATTTCAGCAATGTTTGAAATTGGAGGAAGAGCTGCTGGTGAATCAATATGAATGATCTCACCATCTGTTTGTACAACCTCATACACTACAGTTGGAGCTGTAGTGATCAGATTCAGATTGTACTCGCGCTCTAAACGCTCCTGAATAATTTCCATGTGCAGCATGCCAAGGAAACCACATCTGAAACCGAAACCTAAAGCCTTTGAGTTTTCAGGCTCAAAAAATAATGAAGCGTCATTTAAAGACAGCTTTTCAAGAGCATATCTAAATGCATTGTAATCTTCGGTATCTACAGGGAACATACCAGCATATACCTGAGGTTTTACCTTTTGGAAACCTGGTAATGGATTTTCACAGGCTGGCTTTACATGAGTGATAGTATCACCAACAGGAGCTGCATGTACTGATTTGATATCGCATACAACCCAGCCTACTTCACCGCAGTTTAGTACGTCTACCTTTACACGCTTTGGAGTTGAAATACCTAACCCCTCAACTTCCCATGCAACGCCTTGTGACATAACCTTAATCTTGTCACCTCTGCGTAAGGTACCATTCTTTACACAAACAAGCGCTACAACACCTAAATAATCATCAAAATATGAATCGATGATCAAAGCCTGAAGTGGAGCTTCAGGATCACCTCCAGGAGCAGGAATATCTGATACAATCCTCTCTAATACGTCCTGAACACCAAGACCTGTTTTTGCTGAACATGTGCAGGCATCCTGCGCCTCAATACCAATCAGGTCTTCGATTTCATCAATAGCTCTTTGAGGTTCTGCTGATGGTAAATCAATCTTGTTTAATACAGGGATAACCTCTAAATCAAGGTTAACAGCCTGATAGCAGTTAGCAAGTGTCTGTGCTTCCACCCCCTGACTTGCGTCAACAACAAGTAAAGCACCTTCACAGGCAAATAGAGAACGGGAAACCTCGTATGAAAAGTCTACGTGGCCTGGTGTATCAATGAAGTTAAGCTCGTAGGTTTTACCATCTCTTGCTTTGTATTTTAAGGTAACTGCCTGAGCTTTAATTGTAATGCCACGTTCCCTCTCGATATCCATGTTATCAAGCACCTGAGAGGTCATTTCGCGATCGGTTAAGCCGCCACATAATTGAATAAATCTATCGGATAAAGTGGATTTACCGTGATCAATATGAGCAATTACAGAGAAATTTCTAACTAAGGAGCGATCGTAAACTACTGCCATTATTTATTCCAAAGGTTATCTATAGGGACAAAAATATGTCCAAAATACATCATTTCAAAAAAGCTATTCTAACAGTTTAAAGGCTATTTTTTAACACTAGTTTTCTATCGATTAGCACTTATTTTTGAAAGAATAATATTACTTAACTCTAACGGTATTTCACCAACAACTGCATACTCGTAGCTGTCACTGTTTTTTCTAAATACAGTCAAAGTACCATCTGTTGCAGAATGGATGTGCAGCTTAGTTAAAGTATTTTTATATACTCTGAATTCTAAAGTACCATCAGAGAAAGCCTGATAATCAAGACTGTTTTCTGTATCTTTAATCTGAGTGCTTGAGGCTACAATTTTAAATGGGCTTGGAATAGTAAGCTCTGGCCATGGAAGTTCTTTATCATCAAACTTTACAGACTGCATCTTTTCTACTCTGTCAAAGGTTTCATCAGGAAATGACAGGTTATCGGGGGCAGCACTATGCACTGCAGATACAGTAAATCTGCTTACTACAATTTTGTTTGGAGTAAGAATAGATAAGTCTACAGGCAATTTTGTATCTTCATCTTTTGAAATTATAAATGAGTAACGAACCTCATCTATAGGATTGATACGAAGTACTGATACCTTACGACCTGCAAGCCTTGTTCTGCCGACTAAAGTGCACTCGTAACCTGAGAGTTTGTTCTTGTTAAAAAACAGCTTGTCCCAGATAAGAGACTGATGCCAGGATAGAGGTCCAATATAAGAGCGGTTTGAATTGTAGTCAAAGCCTTTATTATTACGAAGCGCATAACCTGCAACTTCATCATTTAAAGATTTCCAGCTTGTATAAGCAACGCCCCCCTTATTAAAATGAGCAAGTGAGAACAGATTCATTCTCAAAGGATTAGTGTCTACAACAGTAGCGTCCATATTGCTCTTTGTATAAGCGTCTTTCATCTGCTTGAAGGAATCTAAGCAATCTGAATTACTGTCTGCAAAAGCGGTATCTAAAGACAACAAAACCGCAAAGGTAGTTGCCAAAGCGGTTTTAAATAATTTTATATACATATAAATTCTACTAATTAGCAGCCGTATTTAATACATAGCCTCTAATGTAATTGTTAATACGCTCAACTTCAAGAGATTGTTGAGCTTTAAGCTCATTATCACTTAGTTTTGCGTCAGATTTGTTATCTGAATCTGAATATTCTGCAAACTTCAGTGTCTTATGATTCTGGCTTGTCTGGTAACTTGCTAAATTCACACCTTCAACTGCACCTAGAGAATCTGAGGTGCTGTTTGAAATACCACCCTGTGCGTTGTAGGTCTGCCAGCCGATTACAGTAATTGCAGCCACTGATGCTGCCACTGCCAATTCAGATATTGCAAATGCAACCTTCTTTAAACTGAAGTTAAAGTTAAAGGCAACCTTATTAGGGTTGATTTGCTCATGTTCAATCTTTGTCATTACCTTGCTTGCAAAATCAAGATTGATTTGCTCTGGCATTTCGTTGCGTAGTGCAGCACCGATTAAAGACCATTTTTCTAAATGGGTCTTGTTCTCGTTTGAAAGGTCAATTTCCTTGCTTTGTATATTCTCGCCGTCAAATAGGGATGATAACTCTTCCTTATTTGTCTGCTTTGAATCTAACATACACAACTCCTATGAAACCGTTACTTTGCAGCTAAATTTGACATCTTACTTTCAATGTACTGTCTTGCTCTAAAAATTCTTGATCGAACTGTGCCTACAGGAACCTTCAAAACAACCGCCATATCTTCATAAGACATACCATCTATCTCTCTTAGAGTAATTGCGTTACGCAATTCCTCTGGTAGCTCCGATAGTGCCTTTACTATAACTTGCTGTAATTCGTGTGATTCTATAATTCTATCTGGTGTTTCGTTACTTGCTAGTATCTCCTGCTCATCAATACTCTGAAATTCTGGTGAATCCACATCTACAGAGTTTTTGCTTCTTGAGTTTGACTTCAAGAATGTTTTTGCAGAATTAACTACAATTCGATACAACCATGTATAAAAAGAACTCTCACCTCTAAAACTGTTGATAGATTTATAAGCACTGATAAATGCATCCTGCGCGATATCATTTATATCTGCTGTATTTGATACAAACTTACTTATAATCTGAGCAACTTTGTGCTGATACTTAATTACAAGCACATTGTATGCTTTGCTATCCCCAGCCTGAACCCGTACAACGAGAGACTCATCGCTTTGAGCTTTTAAGTTTTCGTTCACGGAGAACATCCTTTTTATTCCTTTTAATAGTTAGAGAGCATGTTGACAAAAAAGTTCATTTTTTTTTAAATCTTTTTTATTTTTTAGCTTTGCCATTATATAGATTAATCTATAGCTTTTTACCTTTTATAAGGTATTTTGGGTTATTTTTGCGATCACTGTTTTTATAACTTATTCATTTTATTGTTTATTTCCTGCTTTATTTTTACTCATGAATGAAAAAGTTACAATCAAAATGTTACCTTAACTATTGGATTTATTTAACTAAAATTTTTCAAAATAAAACACACTAAATAAATTTAGTTAAAAATGAATTACAAAGTTGTAAAATTACTTGGATAAATTTTTTTTCATTTAGCAAAAGCTAAATACACGTAAGCCATAGTTCATAGGCTTAGGATATAAAAATGAATTACACTACAGATTGCCTTATCATCGGAAGTGGTGCTGCAGGCCTTACCCTTGCACTAGGAATTGCAGACAAAGCCAAAGTTATCGTTCTATCTAAAGAATCCGCTTGCGCAGGTTCCACCAATTACGCACAAGGTGGTATTGCCGGTGTTTATAACATCAAAGATGACGATGACAGCATTCAGGCCCACATCAAGGATACCTGCATTGCAGGTGGTTACCTTTGCGATGAAAAGACCGTAGAGTTCGTTGCCAAAAACGCTCACGATGCAATTCAGTGGCTGATTGATACCGGTGTTCTATTTGATCAGAAAGAAGATACACCAAAAGAAGATCAATCACCTTATCATCTTCACAGAGAAGGAGGCCACTCACACAGAAGAATTTTCCACTCCGAAGATCATACCGGTCGTTCTATTCAGGAAACTTTAGTAGCAAAGGCAAAAGCCCATAAGAACATTACTATTCTTGAAGACAGAAATGCTATTGATTTGATTACAACTAAAAAACTAGGCCTTGTAGGTAACAGAGTCATCGGTGCTTACGTTTTAAATACTGAGTCAAATCATGTAGAAACCATCAGTGCCAAGTTTGTAGCTTTATGTACAGGTGGCGCATCAAAGGTTTATCAGTACACCTGTAACCCAGAGGTAAGCTCAGGTGATGGTATTGCCATGGCTTACAGAGCAGGTTGCCGTGTAGCAAACATGGAGTTTAATCAGTTCCATCCTACAACTCTATACTGCGATGCAGACAGAAACTTTCTTCTAACCGAAGCTCTAAGAGGTGAAGGTGCTCAGTTAAAGCGACCTGATGGCTCACGCTTTATGCAGGATTACGATGAGCGTTTAGAGTTAGCTCCACGTGATATCACAGCAAGAGCAATTGATCATGAAATGAAGAAGTTAGGTGCTCACTGCATGTACCTTGATATCTCCTTCAAAGAGCCTGAGTTCTTAAAGAAGCACTTCCCTACCATTTATGAGCGTTGTCTGAAGGTTGGTATTGATATTACCAAACAGCCTATTCCTATTGTACCAGCAGCTCACTTTACCTGTGGCGGTATCATGGTAGACAGAAAAGCAAAAACTGACATTGATGGTTTATATGCAATCGGTGAGTGCGCCTACACAGGTTTTCACGGTGCTAACCGTCTTGCTTCAAACTCTCTTCTTGAGTGTGTAGTATACGGAAAAGCAGCTGCTACAAACATCCTTAAGCACTTAGGTGATGAGGATGATTTTGAAAACTATCCAATTCCAGACTGGGATGAGTCACAGGTAACCAATTCAGATGAGGAAGTTATCATTACTCACAACTGGCATGAGTTAAGACTTACCATGTGGGATTATGTTGGTATCGTTAGAACCAACAAGAGACTTGAAAGAGCAATGCATCGTATCGAGATGCTAAAGCGAGAAGTTCACGAGTACTACTCTCACTTTAGAGTTACAAGCAATCTTTTAGAGCTTCGTAACCTTCTTCAGGTAGCTGAGATCATTGTTAAATCAGCTATGATGCGTCATGAGTCAAGAGGTCTTCACTACAACCTAGATTACCCAAAGACTGACGAACACTCAGGTCCTACCATTCTAAATCCATAAAACTGATTTTCTGATTTATTGAGGCCACATTATTGTGGCCTTTTTTAATTCCGATTGAATTCTATTTTAGACAAAACAAAGCTTTTTACACTATCTATCGTATAATAAGTGAAATATTTCTTAACTACAGTTAGCTAAACATACATATGAAAAAAATCATTATTTCACTTTTTCTTTTAGTCTGCCCTCTGCTGGTCTCTGCAGCTGAACTAAGTGTGCAGACTCAGATTGGAAATATTGTTTTACCAACTGAAAAAGAAATCAACGAGCAGCTTGATAACCTGACAAAAGACGCAAGGCTTTCTGATGAAGACAAGACTAAAACCGAACTTTTGTACAAGTTAGGTTTAGACAGACTATCTAAAATCGATGATTATGAGTCAAAACAAAAAGAATTAGATAACACTCTACGTTATGCCAATCGTCGTTTGGTTAATTTATCTAAAGATTTAGGTGAAGAAGAAAACAGACAGTCTTTAAACGCTCAGGTCATTGAGAATTACACAGAGGAGCAGTTAAACAGAGCCATTGAGAAAACTCAGCAGGATCTTGTTACATCTCAAATTGAACTTGCTGCTGCCGGAGACAATTACAACCGCATTCAAACACTGCCTGAAAAATCTCATAACATCATCACCACAAATAATGATAAGGTAAAAGGTTTTATCTCCAGCATTGATAAGAACTCCAGCCCAGATTTATTCAAAAACAGAATCACTGCTATCCTGATTTACAGTGCTAATCTTGAGACAAACTACTACAAGACACAGTTACAGAACCTTTCAACACTACAGGATCTGGCAAACTACGAGCTTAAAATCAGCAACCTGAAATATGCCCGTTATGAAAAAAATCTGAAGGTTTTAAACTACAAAAAGAATCTTGGTAATTCCAATGAGTATTCTTTAGATGAGCTTGAGAAGATCAAAACTGATATTCCTCAGCTTGAAAAACACATCACCACTATTACTAACATCTATAGCTATGTAACTGAGCATAAAAAGAAGTATGCAACCTATCAGCATGATTATCAGATGGTGGAAAGTGCCTACAACAAGGTTGATCAGATTGAAAAGGATTTAAATAATCAAATCAGCGAGATCGGCCAAAACCTTGTTTTATCCCGCCTTTTAAATAAGCTGCTATCAATGGTGCCTAAGGTTAAATTACCTTATGACCTTGATAGTGTAATTGCAAATCTGAATATCAATATTTATGAGGTCCGTGAGCAGTTAAACAAGCATATGGATATTGAAAAGACAGTTCAGAACGATATTAAGCTCAACAGAGATCTTGAGAATTATCGAAAAGAGCTTATTAGTATTTATATTCAGGAACGCCACGCCTTAAATGATATTTACCAGGTGCTTGCTAATGAGCTTAGCACTGCTATTTCATTAAAGGTTAAATACAACGAGTATCAGAAGGTTGCAGAAAAAATCAGATTTGATATTTCAGAGCAATTGTTCTGGGTAAAATCAAATCAGAAAGTTGGTACTAAATTTTTAACAGAGTCAATTCCAACAATTAAATATGATTTCCAGAACCTTCTATTAAAATTCTCCTCAAAAGAATTTATAAAGGAAACATCAAGCACGATTACTTACGTAATTCTGCCTTTTATTGTGTTCTCTTTATTTGTACTTGGTTTTTTAAAGACTATTAAAAGGAATAACAATAAACTAGCCCGTCGTCTTGATAGAGCATCAGATTCTATTATGCTGACACCAATTGCTATTATAAATAATATCGCCATGATGATCCCTCAGCTTTGCTGGAAGGTGGTTCTAGGCTCTATTGTTATCTGTATAGCACTTGCCAATACAGAAATGCAACGTACCGTTATTCTGATTATGGTACTGCATATTTTTGTGTTTACATTCTTCATTCATATTGTAAGGCCAAATGCTCTGGTTCAAAGGCACTTTAGTGTAGCTCCTTATAAGCTGACTAAATACTCCGATTCTCTAAAGAGAGTTTGGTTGTTTACACTGCCATTACTTATCTTTGCTAACGTGGCAGAGGCAGATTCGACCGTAATCTACTCAGACGTAACCTCACATGCAGTAATTCTGATTTCCTTTATTGCTTTACTGTTTGTGTTTGTAAAATTCTTCTACAACGCTGTTAAGGATTACCAGAACTCTTCATTTACAACTATTATCGGCTTTATGATTGCTATTGCTATAAGTGCCATTTCTGTTATCTTTGTAGCATCTGGATATCTGTATTCAATTGTTACCCTGACAAATAGAACTGCATATACCTGCTATATAGTACTTGCCTACATACTAGTAAGTCAGACTATTCACAGAATGATGTATGTTTATATCAATAAGGCTTTTGAGAAGAAGAGACAAAAATATGTTGCTATCCAGAAGAAGCTTAATAAGGCTATTACAGGTACTGCAATGCACTTTAGTGCATCTCACGTATGCCATAAGGCCTTTAGACTAGTAAACAGCGTTTTACTGTGTATCACAGCCTTCTTCCTATACTCTCAATGGAGTGATTTAGCATCAGTATTACGTTATCTTGATACCGTTAAAATCTGGTCTAGGACTGAATTTATCGGTGGTGCACCAGTTGTAACAGAATACCTGTCACTTGCAAATGTACTGCTTGCAATCTTCATTCTGGTGATTACAAGTATCCTGAACAAGAACCTGCCAATCCTGCTTGAAAAGCTCTTCCAGATTAGAAAGGGAGTTAACACAAAGAGCACCGGTTATACAGTTAAGGTTATCTCTTCATACCTAATCACAGGCGTCGGTATTATTATCGCAGCTGGTGTTATCGGAATACATTGGAAAAACCTGCAATGGCTTGTTGCTGCATTATCTGTGGGTTTAGGTTTTGGTTTACAGGAGATTTTTGCCAACTTCGTATCAGGCCTGATTCTGCTTTTTGAAAGACAGATCCGTGTAGGTGACATTATTACCCTAAACGGTCTATCAGGCACTGTAAACGAGATTAGAATCAGAGCTACAACTATTAGATCATTTGAGAATAAAGAAGTTATGATCCCTAATCGTGAGTTTATTACCTCTGCTCTTACAAACTGGTCACTTACTGATACTGTTACTAAAATTGAGTTTGTTGTTCGTATCGGCTACAGCTCTGATGTGGAAAAGGCAAAAACAATTCTTCGTCAGATTGTAAACAAGTGCCGTTATATCTCTAAAGACAAGACTTCTTTAATTTATGTTAAGGAACTTGATGCAAGCTTTGTAAACATTGCTGTTGAAGTTTATGTAGGGAATATTTCTGACAGAAAACTGACCATCGATTACCTAAGCCGCGAATCCCTTACTCAGTTTGCTAAGAGTGGTATTGAGATCCCATTCAAACAGCTTGATCTTAATGTTAAGACTTTAGAAAAGGATGAATTTATTCAGAAGCTAAAGCAGGGGTTATTCAACAAGGTTGAATCTGTTCCTGATGGTGAAACAAAGTAAGAGTTATTTGAATAATACTAAACCATTATCAGCAAACCTGATAATGGTTTTTTTA
>JAAYPN010000127.1 GCA_012519775.1 Aeromonadales bacterium
AAAATGTATATTCAGCTACCACAAACGTCACAATAATCAAAAATCATATTTTAAAGAGCAAAAACGGTTTTAAACCGCGTTGTTACAAACATTTTGGAGATAAAATCCAAATGCAAAAGTTGAGTAAATAATACTTACAGCTCTTTGAGCACCTGCTCCATCCTTGTAGCCTTTGTAGGTCTGATTTGCAAAGATGGCAAGACGTCGAAGCGAGATACCATAGCCATTTTCGAGCATCTTATAGTTATGGTATCTTAAATTATTGCAAAGTACGCTGATACCACAAAGCTCACTGCCACAGCAGGCGCCCATCCATAAAACATCATGATTACCCCACTGAAGATCAAGTTTGTGATACTTCATTAAAAGGTCAAAACACTTGTCAGGATGTAATCCTCTATCAAAAATATCACCTAATACATGCAATCTTTCTACAGAGAGTCTTTTTACAAGTTTTGATAACTCTTTTACATAGTCTTTTGCAGATCCAATCTTAATGATGGAATCTAGAATCGACTCATGATATTTGACTCTTGATTTATTCTCATCTGATTTAGCGTGCATGAGCTCATCAACGATGAAGGTAAAATCCACATCGATAAGCTTACGTACTTTTGAACGTGCGTATTTTGATGATAAAAAGTTGGCAATCTTTACAAGATTCAATAAGTTTTCCTTATAGAATCTTTTTGAAGTTAATCCTTCTTTTTCCTTAATTTCAAGAACTTCATCCGGATAATAGATAAGTGTGCACAAATCATCGCGTGACTTTTGAGACAAATCAGGAAAAATTGCATTTACCTTTTCTTTAATAACTCCTGATGAGTTATTTAAGATGTGCTTAAAGGCCTCATATTCACCATGAATATCAGAGATGAAATGTTCTGTGCCTTTTGGCATATTAAGCACAGCAGTGAGGTTGATTAACTTTGTATAAACTGCGTATCTGTTCTCGTACTGAGTCGACAGAAGCTCAAGGTAACGCTCATTCTGACGCATGCACTTTCCTTAACTACTCTTGAAAAACGTAGTCATTGGCAATTTCATATACCTTCAGGCAGTCTTCTCTGTATAGAGGAATGAATTTGCCTTCAGTATGAGAATCATCATCAACACCTAGCATCTTTACTAAGATCTCAATATCGTTCTTTTTAGCACCGATATCCTTAAATGATAAAGGCATGCCTATCTTCTTTAAGAATGATCTGAAAGCTTTAATACCCTGTCTTGAGGTATAGGCAAGATCGTTATAATCCATATCCACATGAAATACCCTTACTGCAAACTGAGCAAAACGGCTTAAATCATGTTTATATACATAATCCATCCAGGCTGGAAAAATAACCGCAAGACCTGCACCATGAGCAACATCATATAAAGCTGATAACTGATGTTCTAAATGATGTGATGCCCAGTCCTGCTCTCTGTCTACACCACATAAGTTGTTATGAGCAAGTGCGCCTGCCCACATCAGATTTGCTCTTGCTTCGTAATTATTTGGATTGGCAAGTGCAATCTGCGCGTTTTCAATAATTGAAAGTAAAAGACCTTCACAGATTCTGTCGGTTACGATAACGCCTTTTGAATTGGTAAAGTATCTCTCAAGAATATGAGCCATCATGTCGGTGACACCACATGCTGTCTGATAGGCTGATAAACTGTAGGTAAGCTCTGGATCTAAAATTGCAAACAAAGGTCTGTTAAGTGGTGTAGAACAACCGTTTTTAACAATTTTTCCATCAATTTCCTTTTGAATTACAGAGCTTGTAGAGCTCTCAGATCCAGCAGCTGCAATAGTAAGAACACAGCCTACTTTAACAGAATCTACAGGCTTTCTTTTTTTAAGGTAAAAATCAAAGAAATCGCCATCATCTTTAGCACCTAAACCTATGGCTTTTGCAGTATCAATTACAGAGCCGCCACCTACTGCAAGAATAAAATCCACGCCCTCTTTTTTACAAAGTTCGATACCATCATAAACAAGATCGGCTCTTGGATTTGGAACAACACCACCTAAAGTAATGTACTCGATGTTTTTAGACTGTAACTGCTTTTCAATGTTAGGCAAAAGACCTGAGGATACAGCTGATTTCTGACCGTAGACAACTAAAACCTTTTTATAGCCGTACTCTAAAAGCACGTTAGCGGTCTTTTTACTCTGTCCCTGACCGAAAATATAGTTTGTTGAGACGCAATATCTGAAATCTTCCATAATCTTTTATCCTTAACGAGGGCGCATAGTTTCTTTTTACAAGGAATTGTAATATTTGACAATAGTAAAAATGTAAAATTCTGAGTAAAACATAGTAATGAAAAATATTTAAAGACTGTTATTACGTGCAAATTTATGTATTTTTAAAAATTTTTACTTAGTTTTACCAATTTTTCTTTAATTTTTTTAATTTTACACCTAAATGAGAGATTTCGCCGTTTTGGTTGACTATTTACTCCCTGCATGATTAACTTGATACTAGGTAACTACGCATTGTAGTTTTTTCTCTATCAACCATGAGGTGAAACGATAATGAAGCTAGTGTCTATGTGCCTTTTGAGCACAGCAATTGCTAGTGTAATGAATAGCGCTATCGCCGGTGACAGCAACACTGTAAATATCTGGAACTGGAGCTACAACATTGGTGAACACACCGTAGCTGACTTCGAGAAGGATACAGGCTTAAAAACAAATTACGTAGAATACGATTCAAACGAACTGCAGGAAGCCCGCTTACTAGCAGGTAATACCGGTTTTGATGCAGCTATTGTTGTAAGCTACTATGTACCTAGAATGGCAAAATCAGGTGCATTGCAGAAAATTGACCACACAAAAATCCCTAACTGGGTAAAACAGAATAATGCAAGACTTGCAAAACTTGCAACTCTTGATCCAAACAATGACTACGCCTACCCATACATTGAAATCTCAATCGGTATTGGCTACAACAAGCAGAAGATTGAAGAGATCTTCGGCAAAGATTACAAAGTAGATTCCTGGGATTTCCTATTGAATCCTGAGAACTCAAAGAAATTAAAGAAGTGTGGTATTGCTATTATTGATTCCCCTATTGAGGTTATCTCTGCTGTACAGCACTACCTAAAGAAAGATCCTATTTCTGAGAAGAAAGAAGATTTTGAAGAAACAAGAAAACTTTTAACAGGACTTGCAAAAAACACAGCATATTTCCAGTCAAATCGTTATGTAACTGATTTGGCATCAGGTGAAATCTGTGCGGCTATCGGCTACTCAGGTGACTTTATTCAAAGCCGCCACCTTGCAGCACATGGTAAGCACAAGTACGACATTGAATATGTAGTTCCAAAAGAGGGCTCTATCATGTGGTTTGACAGCTGGACTGTACCACGCGGAGCAAAGAACTATGATAACGCTATGAAGTGGTTCAACTGGCTTTTAGAACCTAAGAACGCTCAGAAGTTATCTGATGAAATCGGTTATGTAATGCCTGTTGATGAGGCAATGGCCAACTTATCTGATGAGTTAAAGGAAAACGACAGTATTCTTTTATCAGAAGAAAAGTTAAAGACCATGTACTTTATGCAGCCTACTCCTGCTAAAACTTCAAGAATTACCAACAACGTATGGAATTCTGTGAAGATTGATTCAGAAAAAGATCATGATTCTGAAGAAGGCGCAGGTAGCAGGGATTAACAGCTGATAATTAAAGGCTAGCTCTTTGGCTTTGCGCTTCTTAAAGTAGTGTAAAGTCTGATTGGAGAGCTGGCCTGCTGAGCTAGAAGAAGCTTAGTTAAATCCACATCAGATTTCGCATTATCTTTCTCTTTTTCAAATAAGTCTACAGCATCATAAACATCGTGATTACATTTCATGCAGACATTTCTGTATGAGATCTTCATGTTGATGATCTTCTGTTTTAACTGCGCATCAGTCATACTTTGAATTGATTTTCTTGCAGTAACTTTTCTGTCTAATCTTGCTTTGATATCTTTAATTAAATCTAATGTATTATCTGGTGCTGACATAATTAAACCAAAAGAAAGTGTAAAAGGAATCTTGATATTATAAATCCATTATTTAAATCAGGCTCAAATTTTTTGAGCCTGATTCAAAACTACCTGTTTTCTGTACTGCAGGTTTTCTTTCCGTAATTCTGCAGAATAATAAAATCAGAATGTGGTGCAATCTTTACATCATCACAGGTTCTTGTAATTGAATCTACATGCAGATAACGGGCTACAATCTCGTTTGCAAAGTAGGTCTTTTTCACTCTGACATCACCTAAAAAGATATATCTTGAAGAGCGAACTGTTAAAGGCTCTACTACAAGATCTTTTACATTGTTATCAAGCTGCTCCTTAATTGAAGCCTCACGATATACCATATCCTGTTTTAAGGTGAATAATGCCCCCCAGGCATTTGCAGCTGTAAGAGCAAAATAGGCAAAACCAACAGTAAATAAGGCAATTGCAACCTTTTTATTTATAAAGCATATCTCATACTTTTTAAGTACAAAGTATAAAGATACCACAGAGCTTATGGTAAAGAAGGTAAATGGAGCTGATGATCTTGCAGGGAAATTTGGTGAGAACACCATAATTGCTAGTGATAAAAAGCCTGTTAAAAAGAGATATAAAGGTAGTACAAAATCATCTTTATGCTCTTTTATAAGTTTGTTCTTATAAGAAACAATAAGCAGATACAAAAGTGCAACAAGTACGATTGTGTTCTGTGCAAGACAGATTAAAAAGATCCTGAATGCAATGAAAATGTGAGCATAGTAATCAAAAGTCCCCTCTGACTCCATCATCTGTAATCTTACCTTGTTACCAGGACTTAGAACAAGAATTATAAAGCCAATCCCCATTCCTGCAAGACCTAAAACCTGCCATAGCTTAAGCTTCTTTTTATAAAGGAAATATACACATAAAAAGAAAGTGCTTACACATATTGCAAAACCTGTATTCTCGTTACACCATCCTGCAATTACCCCCAGAAGAAGCATCATAATTCCAAAGATAAAGCCTCTGTCTTTTGTCTTGCTAATATCTCTTGTATATGGAAGCAAAAGTGCAAAGATAAAGGTTGTGGTAAACAGATAGTTACATGCTGATACTAAAAGATATGTAACCTCACCATAGGCGCGCAGACACATCCAGATCATAAGGCTTATAAAAGCTATAACTGAAAGTTTTAAATTAAAGACTGATACTTTTTTGCCAAAGCCCTGCACATAAATAAGATAGATTAGACCAACATAACATAAAGCTGTAGCAAGAGCCTCTGCCAACTTTCCTTTATATAAAAGAAACTGAGCTAAAACATGTGGAGGAGTTCTGCCTCCCCAGGAGAAATAATGACGGTACTGAGAGACAAAAATATCACTGATACTCTGTACCACATCATTAGTACCCTCTACCATCATGTATCTGAAATCATTAGAAAAATTAGGTATTAAATAGGCGAAAATTCCAACGAATACAAACCAAAATAGCAAATATGCAGGTGTTTTTAAGTTAGTCATTTTTAAAAATTCTTTTATAAGTGTAAAATTGATAATTAGTATACATCAACTTATTCAAAGCAATAGTCAAATGCAGTTAAATGATCTTATAAGTAGCGGGATTAACACTACTTTTACAAATACAGTAAAATCCCTAGGCAATCTCAATTCCACATCCATTGTTCTTAGCATTGCAGCTGTCTATGAACAGAATAAAGGCCCTCTTCTTGTTATCTGTGCCGATACCTTCGATGCTCAGACTATAAAACAGGATCTCTTCTGTCTTCTGCCAAAAGCAAAAATCGAGTACTTCTCTGATTGGGAAACACTGCCATATGATACTTTATCACCTCATCAGGATATCGTATCTAACAGAATCAGCCTGCTCTCAAGAATAAAAGACTTCAAAGATGAGATTGTAATTACAACTGTAACTGCAATCATGCCTCGTATTGCTCCGGTTGATTTTATTAAAAAAAGAAGCTTTTCTATTAAGGTAGGTGATACCCGTGATATCACCGCCATGAAACAGGATTTGATAAAACAAAGTTACCTTTTAGTTGATCAGGTACTTACAGCAGGTGAATTTAGCGTTCGCGGCTCAATTGTTGATATCTTCCCTACAGGCTCAATGAACGCCTATAGAATTGATTTCTTTGACGATGAGGTTGATTCAATTCGTATCATCGATATTGATACACAGTTATCTAAAGATAAGTGTGAAGAGATTAGCCTGCTTCCTGCTCATGAGTTTCCTTTAGATGAGGCTGGTATCAGTGCTTTTAGAAGCAATTACAGAAATACCTTTGTAGGTGCTAATCTTATAAACCACCCTGTATATCAGGCAATTTCAAAAGGTGCAATTCCAGCTGGCATCGAGTATTACCTGCCTTTATTCTTTTCAAAGGTAGACAGCTTCTTTGATTATTTGAATGATGATTTTAATGTCATAACAGTTGATGATATTAAAAACGCTGTAGCTGATTTTGATATTGAGGTTCATAAGAGAGCTTTAGAGTATGCAGGTAATTCTGATCACCCAACACTTGCACCATCAAGCGTCTTTTTAACTACAAAAGAGTGCGAGAACTATCTTTCAAAATACAAGAGAATTGCTCTTTATAAAAAGACTTTTGATGATTCTGAAGTTTCAAAGCGTGGCTTTTACAATTTTAACAGAACTAAAATTGCAGACATTGCCTTTAACCGTAATGAAAAAGATAGCTACAGATCTTATATAAGCTTCGTTTCAGATTTTATCGATCATGGTGGCAGAGTTTTATTATCAGCTCCATCTGAGGGCAGAAGACTGTCTTTACGCGAGATCCAGCCACAGGTTTTAGTTGATAAATATGGTCTTAAGGCAGCCTCTAGTGTTGATGATTTTTTAAAGTCTGATGACAGCCTAATGACGACCATTACTCCTTTTGATGAAGGTCTGCTTTTAAATGAAAAAAAGCTCTGTTTACTCACAGAGAACGAGCTTTTAGGTTTTAAGGTTGTAAAACAGCGTAGCGCTTCAGCTAAAAGCAAGTTATCTCAAGATTCAATTATCAAAAACCTCTCCTCTTTAACTGAAGGTCAGATAGTTGTACATATAGACCATGGTATCGGCAGATACCGCGGTTTAAAAACCATGGAAATTGGAGGTGTTATAGGTGAATACCTGACTATTGAATACCAGAACGGCGATATGCTTAATATCCCTATTACGGGTTTATCAAAGGTTGCCCGCTATTCTGGCAGTGAGAATCCTCCTTTATCAAGACTTGGTAATGACACCTGGTCTAAAAAGAAACAGAAAGCTGTTCAGAAGGTTGCTGATGTGGCAGCACAGCTTCTTGATTTATACGCACGCCGTGCAGCAGTTAAAGGCAGTGCCTTTAAGGTTGATTTAAAAGCACTTGATGAATTTGCATCAGGATTTGGCTATCAGGAAACACCAGATCAGATGGCAGCAATAAACAACACCATCAATGATCTTGCAAAAGAAACACCAATGGACAGATTAGTCTGCGGTGATGTAGGCTTTGGTAAAACCGAGGTTGCCTTACGTGCTGCCTTTGTTGTGGCAAATGCTGGTGCTCAGGTGGCTCTTTTAGTTCCAACCACCATTTTAGCTGAACAGCACTATCAGAACTTTAAAGAGCGTTTTGCAGGTACTCCAATCAATGTAGAACTGCTCTCCCGTTTTAAAACTGCAAAAGAACAGAACGAAACCATAAAACAGGTTCAGGCAGGTACCATTGATATCATCATCGGTACTCACAAGCTTTTATCTAAAGATATCAAGTTTAAAAATCTTGGACTTATTATTGTAGATGAAGAGCACCGCTTTGGCGTTAAGCAAAAGGAAAAACTAAAGTCACTAAGAGCTCAGGTTGATTTACTTACCCTTACAGCAACACCTATTCCAAGAACACTTAACATGGCAATGGAAGGTATGCGTGAGCTTTCAATTATTGCAACACCTCCAGAGCATCGTTTATGTGTTAAAACCTTTGTATCTGAAAAATCAGACTCACTCACCCGTGAAGCAATCATACGTGAGCTAAGACGTGGCGGTCAGGTTTACTATCTGCATAACGATGTTACAACCATCAATCAGAAAGCTGAACAGCTTGCAAAGCTTGTACCAGAGGCCCGCATCGGAATTGGACACGGTCAGTTAAATGGGCGTGAACTGCAGCGTGTGATGCGAGATTTCTATCATCAGAGATTTAATCTTTTAGTCTGCTCTACTATCGTTGAAAACGGTCTTGATGTGCCAACTGCCAATACCATAATTATTGATAGAGCCGATCTGTTAGGTCTTGCACAGCTACACCAGATCCGTGGTCGTGTAGGCCGTTCTCACCATCAGGCTTATGCTTATCTGTTTACACCTCCAAAACAGCTATTATCAAAGGATGCAAAACTAAGACTTGATGCCATCACCTCTTTAGAGGAATTAGGCGCAGGCTTTATTCTTGCTACCCATGATATGGAAATTCGAGGTGCAGGTGAACTTTTAGGTGAGGAGCAATCAGGTCAGATTGAATCTATTGGTTTCACTTTATATTCAGAGATGCTAGAGGCTGCTGTAAAATCTCTAAAGGAAGGTCGAGAGCCTTCTCTAGCCGAGCTTACCCTAAATGACTGTGATATTGATTTACATGTACCTTGTCTTCTGCCAAATGATTACATCGGTGATGTGAATACCAGACTTTCAATCTATAAGAGAATTTCAGGCTGTGAGAACAGAGATCAGTTTGACAATATCAGAGTTGAACTAATCGACAGATTCGGCTTCCTGCCACCTGAGGCTGAAAACCTCTTTGAAATCAGTGCCATTAAAAAGCTTGCTACGGATTTAGGTTTAAAGCGAATTAACGGTGATGAGAAAGGCGGTATAATCGAGTTCAACCATAACCATAAGATTGATAACACCTATCTTATCAAGCTTATGACTACCTGCTCACACAACGAGTACAGACTTACTGGTCAGAACTCTCTTCGTTACAACCTTCCTGAGACAAAGGAAAGATCTCGTATCATGCTTGTAAAACAGCTGGTGCAGGCCTTTGCAACTCACTCGTCTCTTGCTTAATAAATGCAAAAGCCTCAGTTTGATTGCTCAAACTGAGGCTTATTAGATTAAAAGTCAGGTATTAGATATACTTGAAGTTAATCTCTTTAATCTTCTGTGACCAGGTCTGTGGGCCAATATTGTGAATTGAGTTACCCTCAGAATCTACTGCAACGGTAACTGGCATATCAACAACCTTGTACTCACGGATAGCTTCCATACCTAAGTCCTCAAAAGCTAATACCTTAGCTGACTTGATTGCCTTAGATACAAGATAAGCTGCACCACCGGTTGCCATTAAGTAAGCAGCCTTGTGCTTCTTAATTGAAGCGATAGCCTCAAGACCACGCTCTGACTTACCAATCATGCCGTATAGACCAGTTTCTGCAAGCATAGTCTCAACGAACTTATCCATACGTGTTGATGTGGTAGGACCTGCAGGACCTACAACCTCATCACCAACAGCTGGTACTGGGCCTACGTAGTAGATGAACTTCTTGTGGAAGTCAACACCATCAGGTAGTGGCTTATCTTCGGCAATCAGATCACATACTCTCTTATGAGCAGCATCACGGCCGGTTAAAATTGTACCTGATAGAAGTAAGGTCTCACCCATCTTCCATGAAGCGATTTCTTCTTTGGTGACAGTATCAAGATTTACTCTCTTAACCTGTGCATTTGCACCACCGATTTCGATATCTGGGTAGTCATCTAATGATGGAGGTACGAAAGTAGCAGGACCTGTACCATCTAACTCAAAGTCGATGTGACGGGTTGCAGCACAGTTAGGAATAATGGTTGTAGCCTTTGATACAGCGTGGCAAGGATAGGTCTTAACCTTAACGTCAAGAACGGTAGTGATACCACCTAAGCCCTGAGCACCGATACCTAGCTTGTTAATCTTATCGAATAACTCTAAACGTAGCTCTTCTTCTGCGTTCTTAGGACCACGAGCGATTAACTCCTGGATGTCGATAGGATCGTTTAAAGCTTCTTTTGCAAGAATTGCTGATTTCTCAGGAGTACCACCAACACCGATACCGATAATGCCTGGAGGACACCAGCCGGCACCCATGTGAGGGATCTCTGATAAAACGTAATCTACAACACTGTCAGATGGGTTTAACATCTTTAAGTGGGTCTTGTTCTCAGAACCACCACCCTTTGAAGCAATTGATACTTCAACTTTGTCACCGTGTACCATCTCAATGTGTACAACTGCAGGAGTATTGTCCTTAGTATTGATTCTCTTGCCTAGAGGATCGGTTAGAACTGATTTACGAAGTGGATTGGTTTCAAAAGCATATGCTCTGCGTGTACCTTCATCAACCATCTCCTGTACGGTCATATCACCTTCAAAGCGAACATCCATACCAATCTTTACGAAACAGGTAACAGCACCTGTATCCTGGCATAGAGGGCGGTGACCGATGGCACACATTTTTGAGTTAACTAGAATTTGAGCAATTGCATTCTTTGCTGAAGGATTCTGCTCGATGTCATAGGCATGTTTCATTGCCTTTAAGAAGTCGCGAGGATGGTAATATGAAATATACTGAATCGCATCGCAAACTGATTCGATAAAATCAGCTGTTTTAATCAATGTTGTCATATGCGGACTTTCCTTGATTTTTACTACAAAACAAACATGTCAATTTTAATACAAGACAGGTACTAATAACAGTAATAAATGTTGTTATTAAAGAAAATTCTACGCAAAATAGACCTTCTTCAAAGATTTAAAATTCACTAATTTCTCAAATGAAAAGATTGTCTAGTCTGATTTTCTCAATATTAAATTGACTTAGATGCTACATAAGTTTAATCCAAGACAAATACTGCTATATACCGTAAACTTCACAACAGGCTATGACACATATCCAGGATTGAACATATTAAGAAGAAACCTGATTTTATTATCCTCAGAAAAAGCGAAAGATACTCTTTAGCAATATCTTCTAAACATGTAATTTGTGTCAGCGCATATAGACTGTTGATACTTATCATAGTTCAGATAAATTTGATAAATTTCAGGTACTAAATCAATAAAAGTTAGGAAAAATTATCGCTTTCAACATATAATGCAATTGTGAGAAAGTACTTATACAGTTCATAATTCAATGTTGTTTTTGTCACACTTCAAAAAATAAAGATTTTCCTAATTATTATCAATATATTGCCGTTATAATAATAAAAACGAAATAAAGCTTGAGAGAATAAAATGTTCATAACGATTGCCGTAATTTTTGTGCTATTAGCTACATTCCTACTTATCCTTTTCAATATGTACAGCGACTATGTTGCACGTAGAGAGCAGGATGTAAGACTGATTGCAGCAAAGGCAAAAAATATCGTTTCTGAATGTGAAGAACTTTTATTAAATCAGGCTCAGGTGGTCTTATCAAAAACTCTTGTTCTTGTACTTCATTACAGAATTATCCGTGCATTAAGAAAAAGAGCTATTGATCCTAAAAATCGCGAAGAAGTAAGAGAACGTATCGCTAACGAAGAAAAGATCATCGCCGAAATCAAAACCAATTACAAAGAATCAAATACCTTTAAGACTCCTGATAACGACCTTATGGCAATTACTCAGCTACGCGTTATCCGCCGTTTGAGAAGTATCCTAAAATCAGAAGTATCATCAGGTATTCCTTTAAATCCTGCTCTAATCAATAAAGAAGACAGACGTCTTTATATCCTGGTTTTAAAAGTTAATATCTCAAACCTGATTCAGAAGGTTTTTGAGATGAAACGTTTAAAGCAGATGGGTAGCTGCAAACAGTTGATTGAAAAAGGACTTGGCGTTATTAAAGCTGCTGGCGTTAAGGACGGATGGCTTACAGAAAAAGAAGATCTGCTGACAAACCTGTTAAACGGCCTTACAGAAGAACGCAAGAACAAGCAGAAAGACAACAAGGAAGATATGGATGCATCAGGTCAGAGCGTTGCAAACAAGAGCGATCTTGATGAAATCTTCGGTGACAAGAAGAAGTGGTAATTTAATCTCACCCCTAAATGAATCTTACATACATACTCTTCTCTATTTAAACATCATTAAAATCATCTGCAACTTACAATAACTCTTCTTTTGGGCACAAAAAAGCCTCTGACAAATGTTCTGACAGAGGCAATTATTTGTATTATGTACTTAAAAACTAATCTTCAGTTAATAAGGCATTCATAGCTTTAACGAAGGTGCTTGGATCTTTTAATGCACCCTGATCAGCAAGTAATGCCTGTTCGTAAATTAACTGAGCATACTGGTTAAAGCGAGCATCATCAGTCTGACCAAATGCCTTCTGAACAAGCTTGTGCTCTGGATTTAACTCAAGTGTGTACTTCTCATCAGGCATAGTCTGACCTGAAGCTTCAATTAAACGTCTCATCTGCATTGTCATCATACGTGAAGAATCAGAGATTACACATGATGGTGATTCAACAAGTCTTGTTGAAACAACAACGTCTTTAACCTGGTCACCTAAAGCTTTCTTGAAACGCTCAACAAGCTCTTTGTTCTCTGTTGCGGCGTTTTCCTGCTTCTTCTTGGTTTCCTCATCAGCTAGTTTGCCGAGTTTCAGATCCTGTGAATTTGCACATACAAATTCCTTACCTTCAAACTCTGAAACATTGCCCATTAACCACTCGTCAACACGCTCCCACATTAAAAGAACTTCGATACCCTTGTTCTTTAAGTCCTCTAGATATGGAGAGTTCTTTGCTGCCTCATAGCTCTCAGCTGTGATGTAGTAAATCTTATCCTGACCTTCCTTCATACGTGCGATGTAATCTTCAAAGCTTACATCTAATGCTGAAGAATCAGCGTTTGTTGAAGCGTAACGTAGAAGTTTTAGAATTGCATCCTTGTTATCGTAATCCTCAACTGGGCCTTCCTTTAGAACATTACCAAACTGCTTGTAGAACAGGCTGTACTTTTCCTTGTCTTTTGCAAGAGTTGAAATCATACCTAAAGCACGCTTTGTTAAAGCCTTCTTAAGCTTACGTGTTACAGCAGTTTCCTGTAATAGCTCACGTGATATGTTAAGTGGTAGCGCATTGGTATCTACAAGACCTTTGATGAAACGCAGGTAATTAGGTAAGAATGACTCAGCCTTATCCATGATGAATACACGCTGAACATATAACTTAAGACCATGCTCACCACCTTCTCTATTGTATAAATCCCATGGTGCCTGCTTTGGAATGTATAGTAATGAAGTGTACTCTAAATCACCTTCAACCTTGTTGTGAATGTGAGCTAGAGGCTCCTGATAATCACGGCTGATGTGTTTATAGAACTCATTGTACTCTTCATCGGTAATTTCCTTAGGAGCACGTGTCCATATAGCCTTGGCATTGTTAACCTGAGTATACTCAAACTTCTTTTCAGTCTCTTTCTTCTCTTCGCCATCTTTAGTCTCAGCTACAGGCTCATACTTCTCTTCGTATAGCTCTACAGGAGTTGAGATATGATCAGAGTACTTGGTAATGCAGTCACGTAATTTCCAGGTATCTAAAAACTCGGTTTCAGAATCCTTGATATGAAGAATTATTTGAGTACCGCGGAATGGAACAGCTACATTCTCTGATGAGAAGGTACCGTTACCATCTGATTCCCAGCGAACGCCTTCACTCTCTTTTGCGTTTACGCTACGTGATACTACTGTTACTTTATCTGCAACAATAAAAGAAGAATAGAAACCAACACCAAACTGACCGATTAACTGTGAATCCTTTTTAGCATCACCAGTTAATTTCTTCATGAAGTCTTCAGTACCAGACTCAGCAATAGTACCTAAATGGCTGTTTGCCTCATCTAGGGTCATACCGATACCATTATCAGTAATGGTTAGAGTCTTAGCGTCTTTATCTGCTTTGATCTGGATCTTAAAGTTTGGATCATCTTTAATTAAATCCTGATTGGTCAAAGACATGAAGTGAAGCTTATCAATAGCATCTGATGCATTTGATACAAGCTCTCTTAGGAATACTTCCTTGTTTGAATATAGTGAATTAGCTAATAAGTCTAATAACTTGGTAACTTGGGTTTGAAAGCCATGAACTGTAGCTGTCATTTTCTAATTATTCTCCATTTTTAAAGTGTATAACTCTCAATCTGATTTAATAAATGGGG
Source organism: Aeromonadales bacterium (assembly GCA_012519775.1). Classification (GTDB taxonomy): domain Bacteria; phylum Pseudomonadota; class Gammaproteobacteria; order Enterobacterales; family Succinivibrionaceae; genus Succinivibrio. The sequence goes on from JAAYPN010000127.1 coordinate 14,177, forward strand.
ATAGACTCTTTATAATTCAAGTGAATTTGAATTATTTTTTGAAAAATTAGAAAATTGCAGATAAAAAAATCTACATGTCACGACGGTAATTTAACGATAGTGCAAGTGTGTTGCCATCAACTGATCCTAATTCACCACCTAGTGGTACACCTGTTGCGATACGACTTACTCTTATGTCGAATTTTTTAACCATAGATGCGATATAGGAAGCTGTAACATCACCTTCTACAGTATGACTTGTGGCAATAATAACTTCTTCAATTCGCTCCTGAGACAGTCTGTCTTTTAAATACTCAAGACCAAGCTCATGAGGACCGATGCCATCTAAAGGACTTAAATGGCCATGCAGCACAAAGTAGTTACCCTGATATGAGGCACTAGCTTCAATTGCCATTACATCAGAAGGAGTTTCAACTACACAGATAGAATGCTTTTCCTTTCGTCTTGCATTAGAGCAGAGCTGACAAGGTTCATTTTCAACATCTGTGTAGTTTCTGCAGATTGGACATAAAGAGATATTGCTCAAAGCCTCATCTACAGCTTTAGTCATTAAAAGCCCCTCTGTACGCTTTCTATCTAAAAGATAGTAAGCGATGCGTGTAGCACTTACAGGTCCAATGCCTGGCATTACCTGTAATGCTTCAATCATTTTATCCAGCAGGTTACTTGATGACATCTTAGAAAGGTAGCTTCATGCCTGGAGGTAACTGCATACCGCCTGTTACAGCAGATAACTTCTCCTTTGACTGCTCTTCGATACGACGCTGAGCATCGTTGTAGGCTGCAGCAAGTAAATCCTCAAGAATTTCCTTGTCATCGCCAACTAAAGAGTCATCGATAGAAACGCGACGAACTTCGTGATTACCTGTCATGGTAACTTTAACCATGCCGGCACCAGCCTCGCCTACAACTTCCATCTTTGCAATTTCATCCTGTGCTTTCTGAAGACGCTCCTGCATCATCTGAGCCTGCTTCATCATGTTACCCATGTTAAACATGTACATATCTCCTAAAGTAAAAACTTTTGAAATTCTAATGTAAAAATAATAAATATGCAATTTATTGCAATTGGACATTCGAACAATTTTTTGTCAGATTTTATAAGGTGATTTAAAAGAAAAAGACCTAATATCTTTATGAAATTAAGTCTTTAATTTAATGGTAAATTTAATCTATCTTATGTAATGAGCTTTGGCTCTGCGACAGCCTGTAGAATCTTTGCCAATCTTTTCCTGGTGTGGATAACACACTATAATCTGCCGATGATAAATTGTCAGATAAAACACTCCATTTTGAATCATCCTTTTCATCAGATGTACTTTGAGATATTTCTCCTGCCTCTACATTTTTCTCACTTGCCTTCTGCTCTTTCTGCCTCTGGCTTGTCTTTACATTTTCATCAGCTGCATTTTTAAGCTTGAGATCATTATTAGCTGCATTTACCGTTGCAAATGCCTCTATAGCTCTTTGAAAGCCTGCACTTGTATTAGTACCTTCTACACCGATTACAACAGACATACCGTCTGATACATTCTGATTGTTATTCTGTGTGGTCTTGTCAGCATCAGTATTCAAAGCATTCTTTTTCTTTTTATGGTCATCGTTGTCCATAAAATTCCAGATATTAACCAGATACTTCTGACTTAAGTTCACTTCCATAAAACCTCCTGCAAGAGATAATCTCTTAATTTTTTGAAAGATGAGAAAATAATTTACAGATATCTTCCAGGCTAAGTAAATTGATACTTAATATCGCTAAATAACAAAAGACCTAATACGCATCATTTCTGTATTAAGTCTTTTAATTACAATAGATTATTAAACTAGATGTGAAATAATTTAGCAGGACCAAAGCTAAGACCAGTTGCAATCTTTGCAGCTGCCATCAGGCCATCTCCGATTGTATCTAGTACAGAGTAATCATCACTTGTAGTCTGACTCTCTAAAATATCCCATTTAGAGGTACTAGTATCCTCATTAAGAACTGCAAACTTATCTTCATAGCTTGATCTTTTTGAATCTAAGACCTCGACTTCAACAACATCTTCATCTGCTGGTTTGAGTATTGCTGTAGATGTGCCATCATCACTTACTAAAGAGAATGCATCAGCAAATTTATTGCCGATTGAGGCAATGGAATTTGCCTCATTAGATATATTATTGCCGGTAGTACCCTGACCTAGATAAACCTTAAATGCATTTGAAAAGTTATTGTCATTGTTGTTTTGGATGAGATTATCATTTTTCTCATCTTCGCTGCTATCCTGTTTCTTGGTTTGATTCCAGGCATTAGACAGACCCTTTAAATACATTACACTTAAATTTTCTTCCATAATCCCCCCACAGATAAAACACAAAGGTTTTACCAAAAATTTTGAAAGTACAATATTATCCATGCACACAACGTGCCAATTCATATAAGTGAGCTAATTGAGAATAAGGAAATAAAAAAGGAAATCACTTGGATTTCCTCTTTTTTAGGTATGCGATTATGAATTAGTTCTGAATCTGATACTTATCTGATGATAATCTCTCAAAAACAACTTCCTCGTAGCCCTGTTCTTTTTCGCGAGGAGTTTCATCCATAAACTTGTAATTTGTTTTAACCCAAGCTTTCTTAACTTCAATCTTAGGATCGATTTCAGACTTCTTGCAATCATTGTAGATATAAACGTTATGAATATCGTTAATACCCTTTAAAATGATTGGAGCTTCTTCGCCAGATGCAAATACATACCAGCCCTGAGTTACCCACTTAGTCTTGTCGGTTCTAGCATTAATTGCTAATGAACAATCTTCTGAAGTATCGTTTCTAACATCAATCATGATGTCTGCATAAGCACATGACAATGTAGACATAAAAACAAGTGCACCAACTAATAAGCCTTTCATAAACAACTCCTAATCTAACCTTGTGATATTTTACAAAATTCTTACCAGTTTGCATTAACAATTTTTCAGAACAACAGAAAATTGTGAGTTAACTTGCCAATTTAGCTATATTTTTTACAAGGAGAGCTTTGCTCTCCTTAAAATACGGCGTTATTTTTGGTTATTTCCAGCCAGTTGCTTTACGAAGACCGTCAGCAATATCAGCTGCTGTAGGAACAACAGTTACACCTGCATCCTCTAAAGCCTTCTGCTTTGCTTGCGCTGTTGCATTACCACCACTGATGATGGCTCCTGCATGTCCCATTATCTGACCTTTAGGAGCTGAAGCGCCTGCAATGTATGATACAACAGGTTTTGTCATATGCTCTTTGATGTAGGCTGCAGCATCCTGCTCTGCGCTACCACCAATCTCACCTACTAAAACCACAGCTTCAGTCTGAGGATCGTTTTCAAAAAGCTTTAACATATCCACAAAGTTAGATCCCAGAACAGGATCGCCACCGATACCTACACAGGTTGACTGACCAAAGCCTGCATCAGATGTTTCTTTTACAGCTTCATAGGTTAAGGTACCAGAACGTGAGACGATACCAACCTTGCCCTTTTTAAAGATTGATGATGGCATAATACCAATCTTGCAAGAATCTGGTGTAAGAATACCTGGGCAGTTAGGGCCGATAAGAACTGATTTGCTGTTCAGTAGTCTAGCCTTCACACGTAGCATATCAAGTACAGGAATACCCTCTGTAATACATACGATTAAATCAAGACCTGCATCAATTGCCTCTAGAATATAATCACCTGCAAATGGAGGTGGTACCATTACCATTGATACTGTAGCACCAGTTGCTGCAACTGCCTCTTTAACTGTGTTAAATACAGGTAAGCCTAAGTGAGTCTGACCGCCTTTACCTGGAGTTACACCTGCTACAAGCTTAGTACCATATTCAAGCATCTGTGTGCAGTGAGCTGTACCCTGAGAGCCTGTAATACCCTGACATAAAAACTTAGTATTTTCATCAACTAAAATACTCATCTTTATAACACCTTATCTTTCAATTATGCCTTTGCAGCTTCTACAGCAAGTTTTGCAGCCTGTCTTAAATCACGAGCTGATACAATATTCAAACCGCACTCATTTAAAATCTTTTCACCTACATGAGCATAGTTCCCCTCAAGTCTTACAACTACAGGAACATTATTCTTAATCTGCTCTACAGCGCCTTTAATACCTTCGGCAATCATGTCACAGCGAACGATACCACCGAAAATATTAACCATAATGCACTTAATGTTTGGATCCTCAAGAATAACCTTGAATGCTTCCATAACACGATCTTTAGTTGCAGTACCACCTACATCAAGGAAGTTAGCAGGAGCGCCACCTAGGTTCTTGATGATATCCATAGTACCCATAGCAAGACCAGCACCGTTAACCATACAGCCGATGTTACCATCAAGAGGTACATAGCTAAAGCCAGCTACAATAGCTTTTGCAACACGTGGATCCTCTTGAGATGGATCATCTAACTTTGCAAGTTCTGGATGACGAAATGCCGCATACGGATCGGTGTTAATCTTTGCATCACAGCAAAGTAACTCACCTTCTTCTGTTACAACAAGTGGGTTAATCTCAACTAAAGATAAATCCTTTTCAACAAACATCTTGCAGATGCCTAAGAAGATTTTGGCAAACTGATTTACCTGCTTTCCAGATAAACCAAGCTTGTATGCAAGCTCTCTGCCCTGATATGGCTGAGGACCTGTAACATTGTCAATTGCCACCTTTAAAATCTTATCAGGCTCATTCTGAGCAAGCTCTTCAATTGACATACCGCCTGCTGCTGATGCAATAACGGTAAGCTTTGCATTTGCTCTGTCAATTGTTGCAGATACGTATAGCTCTCTTGCAATTTTTGTTGCTTTCTCAATTAGGATACGATTAACTGGTTTGCCGTGTGGACATGACTGCTTGGTTACAAGTCTCTGACCTAACCATTTAGCAGCGAATACTTCAGCCTCAGCAGGTGTATTAACAACAGCTACACCACCTGCCTTACCGCGAGCACCTGAGTGAACCTGACACTTAACAACAAAAGGGCCGCCATCTAACTCATATGCAGCCTTACCGATACCTGTTGCTTTTGTGCTAACAAAAAATGGTGCTACAGGAAGAGAATATTCTCTGAAAATTTCCTTTGCCTGATATTCATGTATATTCATTTTTATAACCTAAGTTTTAATCTTTAGGCTTATTAAAATCGAGTAGGAGGAGAGATTACCTCTCACTCCTCTCACAACACCGTACGTGCCGTTCGGCATACGGCGTTTCCCAAACAATAAAAGGTTAGAGCCTAAATATTAGCTCTGACCTTCAACTAGACT
>JAAYPN010000128.1 GCA_012519775.1 Aeromonadales bacterium
AGTCTAGTTGAAGGTCAGAGCTAATATTTAGGCTCTAACCTTTTATTGTTTGGGAAACGCCGTATGCCGAACGGCACGTACGGTGTTGTGAGAGGAGTGAGAGGTAATCTCTCCTCCTACTCGATTTATTCTGACTGCTTTTTTACGTTACATCAGTGATGCACTCATACCTCCATCAACAGGAATTACAGCGCCTGTAACGTAGTCAGAATCATCACTAGCCAGGAAAAGAGCAACTTTAGCGACATCCTCTGGTTTACCCCATCTACACAAAGGAGCGCGAGCTAAAAGCTTCTGATTTAGCGTGTTGTCATTTCTTAGGCTTTTTGTCATGTCAGTGCTTATGTAGCCTGGTGCGATGGCATTAACATTAACATTATAATGAGCCCATTCCACGGCAAGCTGCTTTGAGAGCATAATGACACCGCTTTTTGAGGTGCAGTATGCTGTAAGACCAGGACTTGCCATACTTCCAAGAATTGAGGCTATATTTATAATCTTGCCGCCACCTTTTGCCTTCATGCCTTCAAGGGCACTCTGGCAGATACTGAATACTGAGTTTAAATTGGTGTTTAAAACATTCTTCCAGTCCTGATAGGTAAGATCTTCTGCGGCAACAGCAGGAGCAATACCTGCTGCGTTTACCACAATATCAAGAGATTTCTCTTCAGCTTTTATCTTTGAGAACAGCTCTCCTACACTGGTATTTGAGGTAATATTAGTTGGTATTACTTTTGTCTTTGTGCCTGATGGATTGATTTCTTTTGCGGTCACTGATAATTTTTCAGCATCTCTTGCTGCAAGATAGACAAAAGCTCCATTTTCACAAAGTATCTTTGCAATAGCTTTACCAATGCCACGACTTGCGCCTGTAACAAGTGCAATTTTATTATCTAATTTCATACAGACTCCGTTTGTTATCAATTTCTATCTATATATTAAAAGTGTAGGTCATAAGCCATTGTTATCTAGTCAATTTATTCAACTGACTTAACACTTTTGAGAAAACTTTAAGTAAAAAAAGGCTTTTGAAAAAATCAAAAGCCTTCTGATGATAGGTAATTTTTTATAAGGTCATCTAAGACAGGGTAAGACCGATTACGCAGGCTACGATTAAACCAATAAGACCTGGTGCCATGAAAGAGTGGTTAAAGTAGTACTTGCCAATCTTTGTGGTACCTGAGATATCGAAGTTTACAGTTGCAATATCTGATGGATAGTTTGGAATAAAGAAGTAGGCATAGGTAGCTGGCATTAAACCGATAAAAACAGGACCAAGAAGACCAATTGCCACAGCTACAGGTAGCAGAATTTTGCTGTTGCAGCCTGTGAATTTATCACAACTGATACAGCAAACAGCGCAAAGGCAAAGGTCCATGGGTAATTGTTTACCATGTCGGTAATAGCAGCTTTAACTCAGGCATAGCATAGCTAAAGTAGGTATCAGACATCCTGGCAATACCGAAGATGGCGATACATGCTGTCATACCTGATTTGAAGACCACACCGTTTGGAATATTCTTAACAGGTGTCTTACAAGCAATCAGAATAATCGCACCAAAGCCTAACATTATCATCTGAATGATGATACCCATGCTGATAGTTTTAGTGCCTTCTGGACCTACTGTTCTAATCTAAGGAAATACTGCTAAAAGTACGATTATAGCAAGTGATAATAAGAACGGATGTACAGATAGCTTTGATGAGAATGGAAGTGTCTCGTTTAAGGTAGTCTGTGAGGTGTTTTCAATCTGAAGTTTAAAAGCAGGATCCTGCAATTTCTTCTGATACTCAGGATCATCTATTAGCTCTTTGCCTCTATAGTTTGAGTAGATACTCATAGCAATTACACCTAGGAATGTTGCAGGTGTGGTAATTAAAAGAATATCTAAAAGGTTTAAACTCTCAAGGCCTGGGAAAGATCAGCATTACCTGTACAGGAGCATTAGCAGGAGGCATTCTTAAAACGAATACTTCAACTAAAATACCAATACCGGAGATAACTCCATGTCCTATACCACCATAGCGGCTACCGATATAGAGCATTTGAAGCAGGAAAATAAACTCGGCAATAAGTATAAACACACTCCTATGTAACTGTTTGTATATTAAAATATAAATGTTTTTGCTGAATGTTAGTAAATAAAATTATAATTTGTGGAGTAAATAAATATTAGAATGCTGTTTCTATCTGAAATTTAAAGCAAATTTCACAAAAATAAAAATTTACTTATGTGAAATCGAGCTGAATAAATAAAAAAAGGTCGCTGCAAACTGAGCGACCATGAAAAGAATGTTAATGCCAAAATAAATATGTCATAAAAAGCCGGAATGAAAATGTCGTTTTTTCATTTATTATTTCCTAAAAAGTCTTTAGGAGGTTTTAATGAGAAAAGACATTGCCGACACAATAAGG
>JAAYPN010000019.1 GCA_012519775.1 Aeromonadales bacterium
AAATTTTTTGAGAGGACGTATATGGACTTCGTACCAGCCGTTAAAAAGTGCTTACTAACAGATTGTTTTAAGATTTCAGGAAGAGCTCCAAGATCAGAGTACTGGTGGTTCTACCTGTTTGCTTTCATTGCTAGCATCGTTTTAGCTTTATTTAATGTGATTCCAGTTCTAGGTCAGATCATAAGCCTTGTAGCTGGTATCTGGATTTTTATTGCACAGCTTACCGTTCTTGCAAGACGTTTACACGATACTAACCGCTCAGCTTTATGGATTTTAGCTCCACTTGGTTGTTCTATTGCAGGTCTAGCATTATTATTTGTTGGTATTTATTTTGAGTCTTCAGCTTTTTCAGTTGTAAGTACAATTTTATTTCTTGCAACTTTTGTAGTTTACATCGCTATTTTTGTATTCACTTTATTACCAGGTACTCAAGGTGATAACAAGTATGGTCCTGATCCTCTAGGTTAATTGCCTGTCTGAATACAAAAAAATATTTTATTAAAAAAGTCCGAACTGTATGGGTCGGACTTTTTTATTGCTCTTTTATACTTTAATGTCGTTTTTTACACTGATGCTGGTACCTAAATAAAATGCTCATTAACTGTCAAAAGAAACTATAATGCCAATTACAACAACAAAGATGAGTAGAGTGCAAATTGAAATCTCACGATAACGACAGTGCAGATATAGATATCTGTGTGATTAAATCCAGACGTAAAACATTTGCCTTTAAAATTACTAAAGACCAAGTAGAGCTTAGAGCTCCATACCAGGCAACAAGTGAAGATATCTTCAAAGTAATTAAAAAATATGAGTCCTGGATCAGAGAGAAGGTTGAGAAAGAGCAGGCTCATGCAGACAAATACAAGGATGTTCCAAAGCTTTCAGAGCAGAAAATTAGGTATCTGACTGAAAGAGCTAATGAATATATTCCTGAACGCGTAAGATACTATGCTGATCTGATGAAAGTAACCTATAAAGGCATTACCATTAAAAAACAGAAAACAAGGTGGGCAAGCTGCAGTGTTCTTGGAAATCTAAACTTTAACGTGCTGCTTATGATGACACCTCCTGAGGTTATCGATTATGTGATTGTTCATGAGCTGTGCCATCGCCTTGAGATGAATCATTCTAAGAAATTCTGGGACCAAGTTGAAAGAGTTCTTCCTGACTTCAAACAAAGAAAGGCTTTTTTAAAAGAAAATTCACGTCTGCTGAACAAATTGCTCGATGATGATAATTAAGAGACTAGGAAAAAAACTAACCCGACTATAAAGTCGGGCGTTCTAGGATGTGTATTATGAAAAAGTCACCAGCTAGCTACTTTCTAACCGATATACTTCTTAGAGTAGAGTAATTTAAAAAAGTTCAATTAATTTTTAAAAAATTTGAATAATTTTTTTTTCGCACAAAAAGTAAACCCGACGCAAGGTCGGGTTTAGAGAATAGTTTGGGATGTTTTTGCAAATAAAAAAAATAAACTTTTGACAGCTTTATTTCTCAATTTATATTACTTAGAGTTGCTGTTTATTAAAAAGTTCAATTTATTTAAAAAAAGTTATTTTCAAAAATTTATCCTGACCGGATGTTTGATGCGAAGAGGTGATTTTACCGTAAAATAAAATATTCAAAAGTCTATTTATTCGTGTTTTGTAAACTATGATTGACTCAAAAAAAGAGCTTATAATTTTTTGTAAATTTGAGGTATTGATTTTACAATTAGAAGGTACCTAGGATAAAATTATTAAGATAAAAGAAAATATAAAACTACATTTATAAAGAATATAATTAAAATTTTTTAAGGTTACATCTAATGCTACTAAAGTGGCTATTGCTAGGCTTAATGTGTGCATTTTCTGTTATGGCAAGTGCTCAGACTCACGTTAAAGCCTATTATCATAATTACTCAGACGATTACACGAAGGTCTTCGATGCCGCCTTGTCTAAAGTAGCAACAGCATATGATGTAAATTTAAAGGTCTTTGATGGCAATGATGATAGAGAGCTTCAAAATAATCAGTTATCCTACGCCTTTGCCACAAATTCAGCAGCAATTGTGAATCTTGTTGATCCAAAGGATGCTGCGCGTAATATTGAGCGTGCAAGAAAAACCAATTCCCGTATTATCTTTTTTAACATTCAGCCTAAACTTGATGAAATCAGTTCATATGATAATGCCTGGTATGTAGGTACTAGCGGCAGAATTTCTGGTATTTATCAGGCTCAGATCGTTCATGATTACTTTCATCTGCAAAGAAACGATAAATACGATACAAATGGTAACAGAAAGTTAGATCTTGTAATTCTGCAGGGGACTAATGTTGGTGACGAGACTAAAAAGAGAACCAATGCTGTAGTTGAAACACTTACCAGAATCGGCTACTGGTTAAATCCTACTGCAATCAGTGTTGCTAATTTTGATAAGAAACAGGCTAAAGAAGTAATTAAAAAAATCATAAAAGAATCTGGTATTGATAGTCTTGAGCTTATCATCTGTAATAATGACGCTATGGCATTAGGTGCTGTTGAAGCCTTAAATTCCCATGGATACAATACTGGCGATACCACTAAAAACTACATTCCAATCATCGGTATAGATGGCACTCCTGAGGCAATGAAAGCTATTAAAGATGGTAAAATGACAGGTACTGTCTTTGCAGATTTTACAGCTCTTGCTTTAGTTTGCCTGAAGATTGCTTGTGCAGGTGGCAAGGAAAATGAAAGATTAGCAGAGGATATCTGGTACAGCTACAGTAACAGAATGATTTTTATTCCTTACAACAAGTTCTCAAACTTTAAGAATTATCAGGTATTTTCATATTATGACTACACTAAAAAGAAGGAATAGTGCAGTCATAAAATAAATTATCTTGTTGCCTTATAGACGATGAAGGTTGTAGATTTTTTTACAATCTCAACCTTTGAAAAGGTCTCTTCAAGATATTTCTCATAATGAAGATGTGCGTTTGCAACAAGGTACATTACACCACCCTCATTTAAGTGATCTTTTGAGGTAATAATCATATTAACAGTAGGTGCTGTTGTAGTAGTAATACCAACATGGAATGGAGGATTTACTGCAATAACATCAAAGTTACCTAAAGAAGATAGCATATCAGATGCTACAACCTGAATATCATTACACTCATTTAGCTTTGCGTTCTCTTTTGTAAGTGTAAGTGCTGCAGCGCTGATATCTGATGAGGTTACATCCTTAAAGCCAAGCTTTGAAAGGGTAATACCTACTACACCGCAGCCACAGCCTAAATCAAGAGCCTTACCCTGAGGGGTGATACCTTTCAGGCTCTCAATGAGCATAGCTGTACCGTTATCAAGTTTACCTTGAGAGAATACAGCTACATCCTGCTTTAGCTTTATACTGATGCCAAGTGGTGATACACAAATATCCTTTGGAGCTGTATAGGTGTTAAAGCTGTTTTCAACAGTGCACTTGAATAAGGTGCACTTTCTTGCAAGATCAACCTTTCTGGTGAGGCCAATAACCTTAAGAATGCTGTCGGCACTCTTGCCACCGCCATCATTTGCACCAGCTGTATAGATTGAAGTATCTGCAGTGTACTTGTCTTTTAAGCTGTTGATAAGCTTTAAGGTCTGCTGCTTGCTTTTTGATAAAAGCACAACCAGGCTGTCAATGTGGTTAATCTCTTTTAGAGCATCTTCAATAGGAGCAAATACAAGCTTTACATGCTTGTATTCCACAATAGTTTTAATGGAATTATCAAGCGACTGCCCAATCATGGCTGCCATGCTTTTACATACTACATAATTGTCACATACAAGCACTGCACTCTTTGATTGTTTTATCAGAGATAAAACCATAGGATCAAGAATATCACCTACGATTACAACATCCTTGTTATCGAAGATATCCTGATTGCGTTCTAGTAATTCAAAAATAGGACTTGAAGCTGCCATTAAACCTTATCTCTGTACTTTAAAATCTTTGCAAGTTCAACATACTGTTCCACGCTGATATTTTCAGCACGTAAAATAGGATCAAGACCCTGTGACTTAAGCTCTTCCTCTGTGAAGAACTTAGACAGTGAGTTTCTGATGTTCTTACGGCGTGCAGAGAATGCAGTGGTGGTAATGTTGTTTAAATATGGTACTAAAGCTCTGTCTTCATCAGTCAGATCATTTGGCTGCAGACGAACTACAGCTGACATTACCTTAGGTGCAGGTCTGAATGCTGATGGAGGCACAATCAGCATAGGAATAACCTTAGCGTGGAATTGTGTCATTACGGTTAATCTGCCGTAATCCTTTGAGTTAGGACCTGCTGATAATCTTTCAACCACTTCTTTTTGAAGCATAAAGTGCATGTCTTTAATGCCTTTTTGAGACAGAAGATGGAAGATGATAGGTGAGGTGATATTGTATGGAAGATTACCGAACACTCTTAGATTGCCAGAACCTTCAAGCTCTTCAAAGTTAATCTTTAGAGCATCACCTTCAATAATGGTTAAACCTTTTAAGAAAGGATCATGCTTTAATAGCTCAACAAGATCTCTATCAAGCTCAATAGCGGTAAGCTTTTTACATCTTTCTAAAACAGGTCTTGTAATCGCGGCATGACCAGGGCCAATCTCTACAAGAGATTCACCTTCTTTTGGATTTATAGCATCTACAATCTGACCGATAATGTAGTCATCTACAAGGAAGTTTTGTCCAAAGCGTTTTCTTGCTTTCATGTGTAATGGTGGTAAAGCCATCTTTAGCTCCTACTTGCAATCATGCGACAAGCAAGCTTAATCGCTGAGAATAATGAACCAGAATCGGCAAGCTTTTTGCCTGCTAAATCCAGTGCGGTGCCATGATCAACCGATGTTCTGATATAAGGCAGACCTAGTGTGGTGTTGTAGCCTGAATCAAAACCTACATACTTGAGCACAGGTAAACCCTGATCGTGATACATAGTTAAAAAGGCATCAGCTTTATCAATGAACTTCTTCTGGAACATGGTGTCTGCAGGAAGTGGTCCAATGATATTGATACCCTGCTCTCTTAATAAGTTAAAGGTTGGAATAATAGTATCAAGCTCTTCACGGCCTAAATGACCATCTTCACCTGAGTGAGGGTTTAAACCTGCACTGATGATGCAAGGCTCTTTGATACCGAATTTAGTCTTTAAATCGTGATTTAAAATGGTCACAATTTCAATTAAAAGCTCTTTTGTTATATGCTCACTTACATCTTTTAAAGGCAGGTGAGTTGTTGCAAGGGCTACATTCATCTCATCACAACCTAACATCATTACCACACGCTTTGTGTTGGTTCTTTCCTGGAAATATTCGGTATGACCAGTGAAATTAAGTCCTGTATCTGCAATAACAGCCTTTGAAATAGGACCTGTGACAATACCTAAGAACTCTCCGCTCTCTGACTTGTCTGATGCAATATCAAGACAGTCTAAAACGTATTTTGCATTTCTCTTATCAAGAGTGCCTGGTACTGAAGGAACAGGAAGAGGAACATCAAGTACAGTTAGAGTTCCTTTCTTTTGTGGTTCAAAGTTGTCTTTATCGTAATCTTTTATAATTACATTATTGTCAAAAAGAGCTACTCTCTGTCTGATTAGCTCTTTTGATGCAATAATAACAAGTTGTGTGTCTTCAAGATCAAGAGTTGATACATAGTACATCAGCTCTGGGCCTACACCAGAAGGTTCTCCTGGTGTAATTGCTAATCTGTTTTTCATTAAGTTTTTTAAATCCTAGTTTAAAAATACGCTGCCTTTAGCAACCTGCTGGCTGTCAGCATTGTCATGGGTGTTAAAAGGCTGTGTTTTTGATTTGCTTGCATCCTGATCAAGTTTTAATCCGGCTTTTAATAACTGAGGATCGATAACATGGATATAAGCCATATCACGTAAGTTGCGCTCCCAGTTAATTACAGCTTCTGAGTATTCTCTCTCAAAAATGATTTCATTGGCTTTTTCTTTGAATGCTTCATCTGAATCACGGTCAACTTTGACGTCGTTAAGCTTGATAATATGCCAACCAAACATGGTCTTTACAGGACTTGAAATCTGACCTACCTTTAAAGACTCTAATGTGCGGGCAAAGCTTGGAACGTAGCTTTGTGCAGGAGCATAACCTAAGTCACCACCGTTAACTGCAGAACCTGGATCTTCTGAGAAGTTCTTTGCTGCAATAGAGAAGGTGGTACGACCTGCCTTAATGTCATCTAATATTGATTGTAATTTTGCACATGCTGCCTCATCTGAGAAGATAAGTGAAGTCTTAATCAGAATGTGGGAGGCATCGTAGGTTTTAATTGGGGTAATAGCATTAGTTGTTACATCGATTACCTTGATGATATGCATACCTACATTTGATCTGAATGGGCCTACAACAGTGCCAGGACGTGCATTAACAATTGCAGGAACGAATGGAAGTGGAATTGCAGTCTCTGGAACATAACCTAAATCAGCACTCTGATCTGATGTTGCGTATTTTGCTGCAACCTCTTCAACATTGGCACCGTTTCTTAATTTTGCTAGCACACTCTTTGCCTCAGACTGAACTCTTAAGAACTCGTTTTCTGTAGGTTCTGCTGAAATAGGAATAATAACCTGTGCAATATGATACATAGGCTCAACACCACCGTGAGCGCGGATTGCTTTTGCAAGGGTTGAAATTTCGGCATCTGAAATCTGAATCATCTGACGAACTGATGATCTGCGAACCTCATTTACGATATAGTCCTCTTTAAACTTTTCACGGGCCTGTGCCTTTGAAAGATTTGGACCATAGCTTCTGAGAATGTTATCAGTTGAAGTGTTGTTACGAAGTGCAGCCTGCTCAAGTGTTGAATCAAGCTGCATATCAGTCATTTCAAAGCCGTTGCTTTGAGCAAGCTGCATAATAAGTGACTTGGTTATAAGTGTCTGCAGAGCCTGCTTTCTTGCTGTCAGAGCATCAACATTAGCGCCATGAGCCTTATAATTATTAAGTAAAGTTTCAGTCTTAGAATCCAGCTCACTCTCAAGAATAATATCGTCATTTACAATAGCTGCAGTTGAATCTAATGTAACTTCTTCTGCCTGAGCCTCAGACAGGGCAAGTGCCATTGGTAATAAACCTGCGAAGGTTAACTTCTTTACAAAATTTCTAATTCTCATTTATAAAAACCTTATGTGTATAGCTAATCTATAGATTTACCACTATCTGTTTAAATTTGATAAATCCAGAGATGGAATGTAGTGTGTGCTTGTTCCGTTCGGATCAGCAATACCACTTACCCCCATTTCAAATAATCCCTTGAGTTCAAACTGGACACCGAATAATTTGTTTTGCTTATGCTTCATTTTGTTCCAGTTCATCTTCATATAGTCTTCGTAAAGGAATGTCACTGTGTAACAACAGTCATCATACTTCAAACCAACTTTGGTATCTATATTATAACTTTGTTCAAGCTCACGATATGTGGCACCAAACAATCTCCACCTAGGGGAGAGAGGAAGATTCATTTCAAAGCCAATCTGGTGTAAATCTGCACGTTCCTGATTTTCAATCAGATAGTTGCCTTTTCTGTAGAATCTGTATGATGTGCCTGCAGAGAATCCTGAATTGTCAGTGTACTTTAATGAAGTATTAAAGTTATAAATCTTACTATCTAAGGGATCGTAACGGGCTGCAGTGTGAATTGACAGGCCCTCAGTAGGCATAGCGTCAACTCTCGCCTCGATTGGAGAGCGGTGCTGCTTTGGATGATCGTCAGTTGAATCAATTCTTACTCTCTGTTCAACAAAGTCATAAGCCTGTGCCACGCTGAATCTGAAAGTTTCTCTGTCATGAACATCAAGAATTCTTGAGGTTAAACCAACAGTTATCGAGTTTAGAACAGCGATTCTGTCGATACCTGCAAATCTCTGGCTTGAGAACAGGGTATAGTAATCATCATAACGCTCAGTGGTGTCATAGAGCGCAATATCATCCTGATTTTTGTATGGAACGTACTGATATTTGATTTCAGGCTCTAGAGTCTGGGTATGATTCATATCTAATACCTTACGCTCAAGAGTGGTCTTTGCACCTGCTTCAAACTGGTATAAGGCACGGGTGATATTGTTTGAGTAACTGCTATAACCCATCTTTTGTGCATATGAAGCAGGCATGTACTGCAAGTCTGACTGTGCGTACTGTGTCAGGTAGCCTGTAAGACCTAAATCAAATGTAGTGCCGTATGAATCATATACATGGTAGTTTATCTTTGGCTGAACATGAAATCTCTGTGCGTTAACCTGTTTGTTGTAACGCATCTTATCAAGATTAAAGTTTGTAGCCTCGGTATCAATGGTGTAGCTGAAACTATTGTGTACGTTATACCATGATGCCTTTACTTGAGGCATCATCGCAAAAGGTCTGAAAGAGGTATAGTTTGTAGTTGTGTACATGTTCTGATACTTACGCATCTCGTAGGAGAGATCGTAATGAGTCTGAGCATAACTTACCTTTAAAGACTGAAGAAGACTTGAATCAGAAATATCAATAGCCTTCTGGCTTACATCAGAGATGTAGGTGTAATCGTCGTTACGAACCTTTGAGTAGTTGATGTTTACATTTAGGTCGTGATCAAAGAACCAGGCGTCCTGCTTTATGTTTACAAACCAGCGGGTCTTATCAGAGCTCTGTGTTTCCCATGAAGGATCATTTGAAATGTAGGTGCCCTTGATATAACCACTTATATTCTTCAAAGGTAAATATCTGAACTCACCACTTATCATGTCATGATGATCAGGATCGTACTCAGGAACGATTGTAGCGTCGTAATTGGTGGCAAGGTTCAGGTAGATTGGCTGGGCATAGGAAATACCCTTTGAGGTACTAAAACCTGCCGATGGTACTAAAAGACCGCTTCTTCTTTTATTGGTAATAGGGAAGTTGGCGTATGGGGTATAGAATACAGGTACCTTGCCAATATATAGGACGTCATTCCAGGCATCACCAAATGAATCGCCTTTTTTCATGGTTACTGAGCTTGAGCTCAGATGCCATGATCTCTTATCGATAGGGCAGGTTGATAAAGTGGCTTTTTCAAAGGTCTTAGTGCCGTTCTTGTTATCAAGAACATGCTTTAGGGCAGTACCGTTTAACATCGCGCCGTTCAGAACGAAACGTGAGTAACCTAACTCTACAACTTTTTCATCTAAATGACTTACAACTTTGTCTGGAGTGGTAACGGTGTATTCAGCTGCACTAAATTCACTTGTATCACCTACAGTGGTAATAGTCTTGTCTTTACCAGAGTAGATGGCTTTATCGGATTTAATCTTTTTGTCGCCCTGCTCGATTACCACATTGCCTTTATAAACAAGTTTCTGAGTTGCCTTATCTAAAAGATTACCGCTTACTGAATCAGCTGTTACTGTAACAGGTGTTGTATTTACGTCATAATCTACAGGATCTCTGTAGGATGGAACGCCATAGAAACAGGCTAAATCCTTTGCGGCAATAGGCAGGTTAGGTGCAGTTCTCCATGGATTGTCGTTGAGCTTGTTGACAATTCGCATAGGGAAGGTTGAGGCATCAGCAAAGTGCTCATTTTCCATGTATTTTCTGCTGGTCTGAGTATTCATCTGAGAGGTTACTTTCTCAGAGAAGGAGGAAACAGTAGAAACACTTTGTGTTTTTTCTGATGGCAAACGCTTAGTGCTAACAGAAACTGATTCTGACCGGGTTACAGGAATAGTATTTGCAAATGCAGAATTTGCAATAGCAAAACCTACAGCTACTGCTATCGATGACTTTGATAAATTAGTGATCCTTGTTACTTTCAAGGTTAAATCCTATTAAATTTCATCTTTTAAGTGGTACTTTTCAAGATCAGGGGAATTTAGCATTTCTGCATCATCATCTTCATACATGGAGCCGCCTGTAATAGCTCTTTCATTGTTTGCCCATGCTCCTAGATCTATAAGCTTGCATCGTTCTGAACAGAAAGGCCTGTATTTATTGTTTACATCGTAAACAATTTCCTTCTGACATACAGGACATTTGACTTTTATTGGTCCATCCTTCTGTGCTTCGATGCATTTTCCATCGTCATGAGCGGATTTTGAGATTTCGTCAAAAAGCTCAGGAGTAAGTAAATCTTTTAAACTCATTACTGTTCTAAGCTACTCTTAATATAAGCAATCTTAAAAGGAATATCTCCAACAGGAGCACCCTTTTCAAATGGTAAAAATCTGATGTTGAATCTTGATTGGAAACCACTTACAACTGGGTATCCTCTAACACTTGAGTCGTATTGAATATCAATTAAATCACAGGTATCAGCACTCTCCTGCATGAAACCTGATTTTGCAACTCTGTCAGAGTAGTTAGCGCATAAACGCCATAAGTACAGAATTGTGCAGACAGGGATTCTGATGCAGTCAAGCTCATGTAACCACTTATCAACGCTCTTTTGTTTTTCTTCAGCAGGGAGTGTAAACCAGAATTCAAATAATGGTGTATCAAAGCAGTTGATGCCGCTTGGTGTCAGGAAACGAGGTTTGATAAGCTCAATAATCGGATCGTCTTTTAATACGGTTCGCTGACGGGTAAAACCATCTAACAGAGCTTTAGCTTCAGTGATTTTTACACGAAGTTCGTTTACAAATTCTTTGTCGCATTCAGGATCATCAAGCCAGAGTTTTAGTTTTGAGTCGCTCTTTTCAAGATCTTTTAATAACTCAATCTTGATTGCAGATGATCCGTCAACAAGGTCAATATAATCAACGATAGCACGTAATACAAACATTACATGCTGAATGGAATTCAAATCGGTGCTTTCCAGTGTGTTCTTAAAAACCTGTTCTAATTTTAGGTATGTTCTCGCCCTTGGGCTAAGAGGAAATTCGTATTTTAACATGACCTTTTTACTCGTAAATTTTGTTATCTATATGGTTTTTGTCTTTTCTTTTGCTAACCGTTGGTAAAGGTTGTGTAATTTTACCACGACATTAAGCTTTTTATCTAAGGGAGAATTATCAGATTCGATTAAATCATCAGCATTTTTTAATCTTGTCTGTCTGTCCACCTGATTTGCCATAATATTAAGCGCAAGTTCCTTACTGATATTATCGCGTTTAATAAGTCTTTCTAATTGTAAATCTTCTTGAATATCAACAACTAAAACTCTATCTGCAAGAGTTTCTAATTTGTGCTCGAACAGTAGTGGAATTACGGCAATAACATAAAGAGAATCATGCGAATTTATATCTTCTAAAATCCTCTTACGGATAGCTGGTTGCATTATACTATTTAAGTCTTTGAGATTATCAGGATGGTCTTTGTCAAAAGCAATTTTTCTTAAAAGAGCGCGGTTAAGATCACCATTTTCTGTAATTACCTCGCTGCCAAATCTTGAGGCGATGGTATCAAGCAGAGGCGAGCCTTTTTTAACAACTTCTCTTGCGACAATGTCGGCATCGACAATTGGCACACCAAGCTTTTCGAACAAACCTGAAATAGAGGATTTTCCGCAGGCGATACCACCTGTTAACCCGACTATATACGGTAGATGTGAAGTTCTTCTACTCATAAAATCCTAATAATCGTCAAAATAATATAATTCTTTATTTACCTACTATAATAAGGTATTTTTTGGCGTTTTTTTTGTGTACAATACATTTAATATTTTAATTATAAAAATAGAGAAAAACGTGAAAATTTCTAATCTGTTTATTAGAAGCATCGTATGTGCAACTATCTTATCAGGCTGTTCATCTGGTGGCGATTCTGCTGTTAAAAGCATTATGCCAGGCGGTTACAGCATCAATGGTAATGCAATTTATCTTCGTGGTGAGATGAATGACTACGAGGTATCTGAAACCTACCGTTTACGTCAGAATGGCGAAGGCTATTGTGCACTTGCCACACTGCGCGCAGACTGGGCTCCCTACAAGTTTAAGTTTGCAGACAAAGACTGGTCTGAAGGTACCAACTTCGGCTTTTTAAATCCTCCAGGAGTTTTAAGGGAAGGTGCCCGTGCCATCGAGCTTAACCCTAACTCAAACTTTGAGGAAATCAGTTACTATCCAAAGGCTGACGGTGTGTACCGTTTCTGCCTTATCCCTCGTGGTGACAGATATTATGTAACTGTAAACAAGAGTTCAAAAAAAGAGCTTCCAAGCATGGCTCAGGTGATTAAGCTAGCTAGCAATGATTAGGTAACTTTTGGGTATAAAAATGGCTTCGTTTTCTACATTATTAGAGAATTTTAAAGATTATCTGATGCTTGAAAACGGGCTTTCTCCAAAGTCTATAGAAGCTTATTCATCTGACATAACCCTTTTTTACAATTACTTAAAAACCGTTGGTATTGAGGATGAGAATTTCTCATCAGATAATATCAATGGTTATTTAATTGAGTGTTCAAATCATCGCTCATCATCAATTGCAAGATTTTTAGTATCCCTGCGCTCCTTTACAAAGTTTTTAAAAAAAGAAAAGCTGATTCAAAACGATCCGTGCTCTAGTATTTCTAATCCAAAGATAGAGCGCACTCTTCCAAACACTATGTCTGAAGACTGTGTGGTCAGATTTTTAGAGGCACCAGATTTAACCTGTCATACCGGTATGCGCGACAGGGCAATGCTCGAGACTGTCTATGCAACAGGATTGCGTGTAAGTGAGCTTATAAATTTAAAGTTTGATAATCTTAATTTGTCAGATGGCTTTGTGATTGTCCGCGGAAAGGGTGATAAAGAAAGAATGGTACCATTGTGTTCACGTACCATTGAATGGATAGAGCGTTACATAAGTACCTTCCGTCTGCAGAAGGATCCTAAACAGAAATGCCCTTATATCTTTTTATCAGGTAAGGGCTTAGGTCCTATGACCCGCATGGCATTCTGGCAGAGGATCAAGTGTTACTGCAGAGAGCTTGGTATTGACGAGAATATTTCAGCCCACTCTTTCAGGCATGCTTTTGCAACTCATCTTTTAAATCATGATGCTGATTTACGTTCAGTGCAGCTACTTTTAGGTCATTCAAGTCTTACTACTACTCAAATCTACACTCATGTGGCTACAGCAAGAATGCATGAGGTGTACAACAAAGCACATCCAAGGGCATAATCTCAATCCTTTGTCTAAAATGTGACAGTTGTGTTTTACCTTTTTTCTAAAATCTTATATTTATAGATATCATTACGTTTGAAAGGTTAAAATCCACGAATAAGGATAAAAGAGTCAGGAAGGATATTTAAGATGTTAGTAGAACCATATTTTATGACTAATAAAGAATGGTACTATCATGACGTTGAAAATTGGTGTTTAAAATTAACAGATAAAGCACCACAAAATGCAATAGATAGCTATAATGAATTTTACAGGCAGTTAAACAGTTTCAGAATATCAGATGATGAAACTCAATTAAAAGATGAATAAAACAGTGTTATCATGCGCCTGTAATTTGAGTAAATAATTTTTTTGTGTTTTAGTGTTATGCAAGTTTCGTATCGTAAATTATTTACCGACAATAATGACATCGAATACTCTGTGGTGAAAACTCAGGGTACCCGTTGTTTGTGCCTGCAAGGTAACACTAAAAATCAGGCTCGCGTTAAAAAGGCTTTTTTAAGCAGTAAGTTCTTTTTTGAGCAGGCAAGCGAGAATATCTTTAAACCACTGTCTATAAATACCTCAGCTAAAGACGGTCTTGTAACTGCCTTATTTGAGAATATTGATGGTGGTGAGCTCTCTAAATTCCTGTTAGTAGTTCCACCTGCATGGCAGTATGCAGCAGGCAAAAAACTAGGGCTTTTGCTACGTCAGCTGCACTCTGTTCCTTTGAATACAAAGCAGAAAGAAAAAGCATCAAAACGCCATGAGAAATTCATGGAACATTTAGCTTCCTATATTGCAGATTTACCCCATTTTAAAAATGACAAATATGCAATGGAGGCAATCTCCTCCCGTTATGACCATTTTAAGATCTACCGTCCTGTAATGCGTTATGGCGGATTAAAGCATCAGAAGATCATGATTACAAAAGAGAGCTCTTTACTCCTGCTTCCTAGCTACACGTATGGCCCTGGCGATATGTGTGAGGATTTTGCAAGTTTAGAGTGTGAGAGCGCAGGCTTATACCCACTCTTTTGCGCAGGTGTCATTGACGGCTATTTTGCATCAAAAGTACCCTCAAAATTCTGGCTTCATTTTGCTTTATACAGTGCTTTATATTCCCTATGGAAATGCGCACTTGTAGCTAAACAGAGTCCTCAGATGATGGTGAAAATGCAGTTAAATTCAGACCGCATCCGTGAGGATTTTGACGATTTCAAAAAACCGGTACCACAGTGGTATTCCGATCCTAAACTTCAGGACATAAGAACACAGGCTCTTAAACTCTCAATTTAACTTACTTCAAAAAGTCAGAAATTTCGCATGAGCATAAGCGTATTTATTATTTTATTTGTGTCATAATTAACTGTAATTATTAGTCAAATTTTGACTAATATTATTTGTGTATTGAACAAATGAGTATAGAGACAGGAGAGTTTGATGGCTAAAAACAATGTAAACACTGTTACAGATTCTCTAAAAGTAAAACAGCATAAATTTCAGGATAACTCCTTGAGTTTAAAAAACAAATTAGACAAAAAATACAATGTCAAATTTGATAATGAAGATCTGGAGCTGCTAAACGAATTACAGTCATTTTATGGCCTTAAGAACAAGTCAGATTTAATTCAGATTATCCTTGCAAACTATCTGAAAAAATCACTTCATGAAGATGGTGTAGCAAGGGATGTGGCATTGAGTATCGCCATGATAGCTGATGCCTATAAACACGAAGAACCACTATCATCTGATGTGACATCCTGGGAGCAGGAAGTTATATCTTATAGCGACTATAGCAACAAGATATTAAATTACGGACCTGCGGCTAAGCTTATTAAATTATCAAATCACGGTGGAGTTGAGCACTCTGAGAGTTTTCTTCAGGTTGGTATCAAGCTGATGCAGTTTTGTGAAAGAAAAGATCTGATTACCACAAAGGCATATAAAAAACTCTTTAAAGCACTAGAGCAGTGGAATTCTTTAATCAAGAAGGATGAGAAATAGCCATGAGTATTATCAACAATATCCAGAATAAGGCTCTTGATGAGGAAAAACAGAAGGCAAAATCGGTAAACAGCTACAAGTTTGTAACTGTAAGACCATCAAGCTCACTTGCAGCTTTAATTGATGTTCTGGCATTTTTAGACGGAAAAAGTCCTACTGATTTTATATATTCAAATTTTGGTCAGGCTTTGGAGAGTTTTGTTCTAGAGTCAAAAGATCATGTAATTCCTCTTAAAAAGTCTGTATTAAACTGCTATAAGAAATACAATAAGACCACCTTTAAAGAGCAGAGCGCGTTAGGTCTTTTAGTAAAAGAGGGGATTATTGACTGCAGCTTTTTAAATAATCTTGCTCCAAAAAATCATAATCCTAAATTATTAAAGAAAGGTTTTAATAAGACAGTACTAGACCTGCTATGAAGATACGTAAAGATTACACTTGTCCTTTAGAAGTCGTACACGACATGGTTAAAGGAAAATGAAAAACAATTATTGTTTTTTTTAGGCCGCGATAAGAAGTGTTCTTTCTCTTATCTTCATAAAACCATCAACAACATCAGTGAAAAGATGCTTATTGAGCAGTTACGCAAGTTAAAGGCTTTTTGATTTTAGACAAGCATACTTTTGAAGGATATCCACTTAAAGTCAATATTTTTAACAGAGCGCGGTATGAAGTGTACGATGCCATCTGCATCCTGCAGCAGATAGGAATTGACTACATGGTCGAGAATGGCATGAAGGATATTCTGGTTCAAAAAGGCATGTGTTTTGATGATGAATAGCATACTTACAAAAAGTAGGTAATTTACATCGTTTTTTCCATTGTTAAGATGAGTCCATCAAATATAACCAATGAGGAAAAATCATGAACGAAGCTTTAGTTATTGTCGACATTCAGAACGACTACTTCAAGGGTAGCAAGTTTGAACTTGTAAATGCTGATGTTACTCTTGAGGTAACAAAAAAAACTTATAGCTTTCTTTAAACAGAAGAATGCTCCTGTCATATACATCCAGCATATCTCAAAAGAAAACGCTCCATTCTTTGTACCTGATACTAAAGGTGTATAAATTCATCCTCAAATCACTCCTGATGAGAATGGCTATGTTATAGAAAAGCATTTTCCAAGCAGCTTTTTAGGTACCACTCTTGAGGAAACCTTAAAAAGTCTTCAGATTAAAAAGCTTGTAGTTGCGGGCATGATGACACATATGTGTATTGATACTACCGTGCCTGCAGCTAAAGGTCTTGGCTATGAAATTGATCTGATTGCTGATGCTACCGTCACAAGGGCTCTTATTTTTGACGGTGAGGTAATTCCTGCATCAAGTGTACAGAAGTCATTTTTATCAGCAATAAACAGAACCTTTGCAAAGGTTATTAAAGCTGATGACTTCTTTAAAGAGAACTGATTTATAAAAGAACATAAGGCAAATAGACAGAGTATTAGTGCTCAATCCCTGGCACTAATACTCATTTGCCGTTAATCTTTATCGGTAAGATCAAAAGATACATTTCTTGTGACACTAGGTCCGCCATAGGTCTGGCACACAGGCATCATTTCAATTTCGTTGATATTAAGATGCATGGGACCTTTGGCAAGCCACAACACAGTAGAAGCTATATCCTCAGGAAGAATAGACTGAGTATTGGCATAGATTGGAGCTACCTTCTCCTTATCACCGTTTAAACGTACATAAGAGAATTCTGTATCCTGACAGAGACCTGGCTTAATTACGGTAACCTTAATTGCAGTTCCTGCCGTATCACAGCGAAGATTCTTTGAAAACTGCTCTACGAAAGCTTTAGATGCACCATATACAGTTGAACCGATATATGGAAGAGAGCCTGCAATTGAACCTATATTGATGATATAACCGCAGTTTCTTGTGATCATAATAGGAAGTACTGCCTTGGTCATCTGTACTACACCTAATATGTTTGTATCTATCATCGTTTTCCAGTTTTCAAGCGAGCTGTTCTGTGCCTTTTCAACACCAAGAGCAAGACCTGCGTTGTTAACCAGAATATCGATAGAGGAGAGTTTTTCAGGAAGAGATTCAATCAGATTTCTGATACTGTCGTTGTCACGAACATCGAGTGCGTAAGGAAAGATTGAATCAGGATATTCTTTTGCCAGTTCATTGAGCCTTTCTTTTCTTCTGGCCGTTGCAATTACAAGAAATCCGTTTTTAGCAAGCAGTCTGCAAATCTCATAGCCAAAGCCTGCTGAGGCACCGGTAACTAGTACAACCTTGTAATGATTCATAATAAACTCCAAAGAAAATTATCTCATCTATATGGAGTATAAATGAAAAGTGCAAGCCTTGGCTTGCACTTATAAAATTTACTAAAGATTAGTATTAGTTCTTGCTCTCTTTTGCAGCTTCTAGTTTCTGCTCAAGATAGTGGATGCTTGCGCCTCCCTTAATCTCTACAGGATCAGTTAACAGATCTTTGTGTAGAGGGATGTTTGACTTGATGCCGTTTAGAACTAATTCTTCTAATGCCTCAAGACCGCGTAAGCGAGCTGACTCACGGTCATCATCGTAAACAATCAGCTTGCCTACTAATGAATCATAGTGAGGTGGAACCTTGTAACCCTGGTATACATGGCTATCCCAGCGAACGCCTGGACCTCCTGGTACGTGTAAATACTTGATCTCACCTGGAGATGGCATAAAGGTAGCAGGATCTTCAGCATTGATACGGAACTCAAATGCGTGGCCACTTAACTTAATGTCGTCCTGAGTTAGAGATAATGGATTACCTGCGCATACTGAAATCATTTCACGAACGATGTCAACACCGGTAATCATTTCGGTAATTGGGTGCTCAACCTGAACACGAGTATTCATTTCGATGAAATAGAATTCGCCGTTCTCATATAAGAACTCAAAAGTACCAGCACCACGGTATCCGATATCGATACATGCCTGAGCACAGCGGCTACCAATGGTCTGACGCTGCTCTTCACTGATAAATGGTGCAGGAGCTTCTTCTAGAACCTTCTGGTTACGACGCTGCATTGAGCAGTCACGTTCACCTAGGTAAACTGCGTGCCCTTGTCCGTCTGATAGAACCTGGAACTCGATGTGACGTGGGTTCTCAAGGAATTTCTCCATGTAAACAGCTGGATTGTTAAAGAACATATCAGCTTCACGACGAGTTAAATCGATTGAATCACCAAGCTCTTCGTCTGAGCGAACAACACGCATACCACGACCACCGCCGCCACCTGCAGCTTTAATGATGATTGGGTAACCAATCTCATTTGCAAGGCGCTTGTTCTCTTCAAAGTCTTCACCTAAAGCACCAGCTGAACCTGGAACGCATGGAACGCCAGCTTTCTGCATAGCCTTTTTAGCTGAAACCTTATCACCCATTAAACGGATGGTGTCTGCAGTTGGTCCGATAAATACGAAGCCTGACTTTTCTACCATTTCAGCAAAGTCTGCATTCTCTGATAAAAAGCCGTAGCCTGGATGAATTGCACTAGCACCAGTTGCTTCTGCTGCAGCAATGATTGATGGAATATTTAAGTATGAATCCTTTGGAGCTGCAGGGCCGATACATACTGCCTCGTCAGCTAACTTAACATGCATCAAATCACGATCTGCAGTAGAGTGTACTGCTACGGTCTTCAAACCTAACTGGCGACATGCACGTAAAATACGTAATGCAATCTCACCACGGTTTGCAATTAGAACCTTTTCGAGTTTCATATAATTGAGTTACCCTCGTATTATTCAAACTCAAATAATGGCTGATCAAACTCAACGGTAGAACCGTTCTCAACCAAAATCTTCTTGATAACACCTGATCTGCCAGCCTGAATCTGATTCATCATCTTCATAGCTTCAATAATGCATATGGTATCGCATTCCTTAACAGACTGGCCTTCCTCAACGAATGCAGCTGCAGTTGGGCTTGCTGAGCGGTAGAAGGTACCAACCATTGGTGACTTCATAAGCTTAGCTTCATCGGTAGCTGCAGGAGCTGCTGCAGGAGCTGGAGCTGGAGCTGGTGCTGCAGCTGGTGCTGCTACAACAGGAGCTGCTACTGGAGCTGCGATAACGCTCTGAACTGGCTGAACAACAGCCTTTTCACGAGTGATATTTAACTCTTCTTCGCCCTGCTTTAAGTTGATCTCAGAAACGTCTGATTTAGATACAATTTCGATAAGCTTAGCTATCTTATGAATATCAATTTGCATGAAAATATCCTAATTTAGTTGATTCTATTCTTGATGTTTACGGTCTAAGAAGCGCACAGCACCTCTTAAAGCAAATTCGTATCCGTCAAGTCCGAAACCTACAATGACACCAACTGCGATATCAGAAAGGAATGAGTGATGTCTGAATTCTTCTCTTTTATGCACATTGGATATATGGATCTCATAAAAAGGAATATCAACACCTGCAAGCGCATCGCGAATAGCAACACTAGTGTGTGTATAGGCACCTGCGTTTAACAGGATGAAGTCAACTTCTTTTCGAGATTTTTGAATTTTGTCGACGATATCGCCTTCATAGTTAGATTGATAGCAACTTACGTCAACATCTAATTGTGAACCTATATTTTTCAACATATTTTCCAGATCGGTGATGGTTTCATAACCATAGATCTGTGGCTCTCTTATACCTAAAAGATTCAGGTTTGGGCCATTAACAACTAATATTGAGTACTTTGACAAAATCTAACTCCGATAATTTAGAATTTGCGCATTTTATCATTTTTAGTTGCCTGTGGCTCAAATTTTCTTAAAAAAACGGCCAAAAACACTAAAAAAATAGAACTTTTACCATATCGAACTGATTAAAAGACAAAATCGCCTGATTTGCCACCTATAGAAAAAGGGTAAAATAGCGTTGTTAATATCGCAAATTTTCAGTAATTATTGTTGTAAAAAATATGATGTATTGCACAAATAATGATAGAATAAGAGGACAGATTTTTTCTGAATTTTTATAAAATTCGGCGGTTTTTTGTTTAGATTAGTGGCGAAAAATCGTAAAAAGTTATTTTTACCTTAATTCTACTGAGGAATACCCATGAGCTTCATGAATAAAGCTAAGTCTATTGCAGATTACGATCCAGAGTTATGGACTGCAATGAGTGGTGAGTGTCAGCGTCAAGAAGATCACATCGAATTGATTGCA
Source organism: Aeromonadales bacterium (assembly GCA_012519775.1). Lineage (GTDB taxonomy): Bacteria > Pseudomonadota > Gammaproteobacteria > Enterobacterales > Succinivibrionaceae > Succinivibrio. The sequence goes on from JAAYPN010000019.1 coordinate 20,242, forward strand.
TCTGAGAACTATGCTTCAAAGTGCGTTATGGAGGCACAAGGTTCTCAATTAACAAACAAATATGCTGAAGGCTACCCTGGAAAGCGTTATTACGGTGGTTGCGAGTATGTTGATGTTGTAGAGCAGTTAGCTATTGATCGCGCTTGCAAGCTATTCCACTGCGAATTTGCAAATGTTCAGCCTCACGCTGGTTCTCAAGCAAACAATGCTGTTTACCAGGCATTATGCAAACCAGGTGACACTGTTCTTGGTTTATCATTAGCTTCAGGCGGTCACTTAACTCACGGCTGCTCAGTAAATTTCTCAGGTAAGATTTATAATTCTGTAGGTTACGATGTAAACGAGAGCGGTGAATTAGACTACGAGGCAATTCTAGCTAAGGCTAAAGAAGTTCAGCCTAAGATGATTATTGCCGGTTTCTCTGCTTTCTCAGGTGTTGTTGACTGGAAGAGAATGCGTGAAATTGCTGATGAAGTGGGCGCATACCTATTAGTTGATATGGCACACGTTGCAGGTCTAATTGCAGCTGGTGTATACCCAAGTCCAATCGATTATGCTCACGTTGTAACTTCAACCACTCACAAGTCATTAGGCGGTCCACGTTCTGGCTTTATTCTATCTAACTGCCATGACGAAGCTATCTACAAGAAGTTAAACTCAGCTATCTTCCCAGGTACACAGGGCGGTCCTCTAGAGCACATCATTGCTGCTAAGGCAATCGTATTCAAAGAGGCTATGGAGCCATGGTACGTTGATTACCAGAAGCAGGTAGTTGCTAACGCAAAACTATTAGCTGAAGAAGTAATCAAGCGCGGTTACAAGGTAGTATCAGGCTGTACTCACAACCACTTATTCCTAATGGACTTTATTGGTCGTGAAATGACTGGTAAAGATGCAGAGGCTGCTTTAGGCAAGGCATTCATCACTGTAAACAAGAACACTGTTCCAGGTGAGCCACGTTCTCCATTCATCACCTCAGGTATCCGTGTTGGTACTCCAGCATGTACCCGTCGTGGTTTCAAGGAAGCAGAGATCAAGGAACTAGCTTCAATTATGTGTGATGTTCTAGACAACTACCAGAACGACGACGTAATTATGCAGTGCCGTGAGCGTGTTAAGGCTCTATGCGCTAAGTTCCCAGTTTACAAAGACTAATTTGTAGATGAAAGAAAAAGTAGTGTCAGATACTGACATTAAATACATGATGCAAGCTATTAAGCTTGCATCATGCGGCTTATACACTTCATACCCTAATCCTGCGGTAGGATGTGTTATTGTCCGTGACGGCAAGGTTTTAGGCAAAGGTTATCACCATAAGGCCGGTTTGCCACATGCTGAGGTAATGGCTCTTACAGATGCCAACTTCAATGTGGAAGGCGCAACTGCTTATGTAACCTTAGAGCCTTGCTCTCATTACGGACGTACACCTCCATGTGCCGTAAAGCTAGTGGAAATGAAAGTAAAAAGAGTTGTTGTAGCCACAGGAGATCCGAATCCTAAGGTTTACGGCAGAGGCTTTCAGATTCTACGTGATGCAGGTATTGAGGTTGTCGAGCATGTTTTGGAAAAGGAAGCCTTTTTCCAAAACCGTGCTTTCATGAAAGCAATTACAGGTCCATATCCTTATGTAAGTGCCAAGGTAGGCATGTCACTAGACGCAAAAACAGCACTTGCAAACGGACAGAGCAAATGGATCACCAATTCAAAATCCCGGGCAAAGGTTCAACAGTTACGTGCATTGTGTGACTGCATTATTACAAGTTCAAATACTGTAATCGCAGATGATCCAAGAATGAACGTAAGATATGAAGAGCTTTCAGGGAAGATCATCAAAAAGATCGACAAAGAGTATATAAGACAGCCATTGAAAGTTGTTTTAGATACTCATGAAAAAGTTGATATAAACAGATATCAGATTTTCAAGCAGGGAAAAGTTATTCTTGCCTGCGGTAGCGAAGATAAAAGTAAGTTCTTTAGTGAAGAAATAGTCAATGATACTATTACTAAGGTTTATTTCCCTATAGTAGACAACGGAGTTGATCTTGATGCTCTGTTAAGATATCTAGGTAAATTACAGATAAGACATGCCTTTGTAGAGGCAGGTTCTATATTAACCTCAGCTTTTATCAATCAGGGGCATGTAGATGAGCTGTATGCCTTTGTAGGAGCTAAAGCTTTAGGTCAGGACGCAAGGGATGCGTTTACGCTAAAACCTATAGAAAATTTAGATAACGCTTTGTCTTTTGAACTGCATAAAGTTAAAAAATTTGATTCTGATGTAATGTTACATTACATTCTAAAAGATCATTATAAACAGATAACTGAAAATCAGCTTTAAGAGTATATAGAAGGTTTTGTAGATGTTTACAGGTATTGTTCAAACAGTAGGCACCTTAAAAGCATTAAAAAAGCGTGGTAACGGCTACGAGATTTTAATGCAAGCTCCTTCATTGTTTGCTCAAAAAGGAAATGTAGCTTTAGGCGATTCCATTGCTCACAATGGTGTATGTCTTACAGTTACAAAGATAATGGATGATTGTTACACTGCCGAGATTTCAGCAGAAACAGTAAAATGCACTTGTTTCAAGCAGTATAAGGTCGGTCAGAAAATCAATCTTGAATTAGCCTGCACTCTAGACACTCATTTAGGTGGTCATATTATGCAGGGCCACGTAGATGGTGTAGGTAAGGTTATTTCAAAGAAAGTTCTTGATGATGCCTATGACATATGGGTAAGAGTATCAGATGATATTTCAAGATACATTGCAACTAAAGGCTCAATTGCCGTAAACGGTGTATCTTTAACAGTAAATGAAATAAAGGATGATACTTTCAGACTGACTTTAATTCCTCATACTCAAAGTTCAATCAACTTTGATGATTTTAATGAGGGCTGTGAAGTAAATATTGAAGTTGATGTACTCTCAAGATACTTAGAACGATTATTATTGCAAAGAGAAGATAATAAGCCTAAAAAATCAGGTCTTACCATGAACACTTTGCTTAAAAATGGATTTATTTAATTTTTGGAGAACTTATGTCTATCAAAGTAATAGAAGGCAATAAGCCATGCAGAGACGGTAAATTTGCTATCGTCGTATCTCGTTTTAACAGCCTTATCTGTGAGCGTCTTGTAGAAGGTGCTTTAGATGTACTAAAAAGAGAAGGTGAAGTTAAAGAAGAGAATATTACCTTAGTTAGAGTGCCAGGTGCTATTGAGATCCCTGTAGTTTGCGAGAAGCTAGCTTCTTCAAATGAAAAATATGATGCAATTATCGCACTAGGCTGTGTAATCCGCGGTTCTACCTATCACTTTGAAGTTGTAGCAAATGAGTGTGCTAAGGGCTTAACTCAGGTTACTCTACAAAAGAATATTCCTATTGCTAACGGCGTGTTAACAGTAGATACCTTAGAGCAGGCAGTTGAAAGAGCCGGCTCTCACGCAGGTAATAAGGGCGCTGAGGCAGCTTCTTCAGTACTAGAAATGGTTAATGTAATCAATCAGATTAAGTAATAAAGGATAATATCAAATGGATGCAACTGAAGGTTCAGTAACTCCTGCAATGCGCCATAAGGCAAGACATTTTGCTTTACAGGCTATTTACCAGTGGCAGTTAACTGGTGAATCTCCAACTGAAATTGAAAAGCAGTTTTTAGAAGATCAGCCAATTAAAGGTACTGACTTGGAATATTTCCACGACATATTATGTGGTGTTGTAAACAATGCCAGAGAGGTCGATGAGATTTTTGCTCCTCACTTATCACGTCCATTAGACGGTCTTGATCAGGTGGACAAGGCAATTCTACGTTTAGGCACTTTCGAGCTTCTATACAGACAGGAAGTTCCATACCGCGTAGTAATTAATGAGTCTATTATTCTTGCAAAGGAATTTGCAGAGCAGGACAGTCACAAATTCGTTAACGGCGTTTTAGATAAAGTTGTTAAGGGAATTAAGAAGTAGACGTGGCTCTTGGCGAGTTTGATTTAATCAAAAAATACTTTACCTCCTTTGATAAGGGGGAGGGGATTTCCCTTGGAATCGGTGATGACTGTGCCCTGCTTGATTGTCCTTTGGGCAAGAAGCTTGCTATCACTACTGATACACAAATTGAAGGTGTCCACTTTTTTAGGGGCACCTCTCCTTTCTTAATCGGTTATAAATCTCTTTTAGTTAATGTCTCTGATCTTGCGGCAATGGGCGCAGTTCCATATTGCTTTACTCTATCACTGACACTTCCTGATGCTGATGAGAACTTTTTATCAGAGTTTTCAAAAGGTCTGTTTTCTCTTGCTAAAAAATTAAAGATGCCTTTAATCGGAGGCAACACCACTAAAGGTGAGCTTTCAATTACTATTTGCGCATACGGTCTTGTAGATGGCGATAATGCTATGAAAAGACAGAACGCAAAAGTAGGTGACTCTTTATTTGTAACAGGAACACTAGGGCTACCTGGTCTTGCTGTTGAAGCAGGATACAAGCGCTTTTCCATGTCAAAAGAGGATTTTGACAGCTGTATTGAAAAGAGCATGTTAATTGAGGACAGAACAGAATTTGCCTCAATGATTAGCTCATATTCAAAATGCGCAATTGATATCTCAGATGGTCTTGTAGGAGATTTAAACCATATCCTGAAAATGTCTGATGTAGGTTGCGACCTGTATATAGACAAATTACCTAAACCAGAAGAGTTTAGTAAATTTCATGTAAACGAAGATCTGTCTGACAGACTCTGTTTATATGGAGGGTGTGATTACGAGCTGCTGTTTACCTGCAGTGAAGAGAATGAACAAAATATTGCGTCTATTGCTGATACCTGTAAAGTAAAAGTAACAAAAATCGGACAAATAAATAATGGTTCATTGAATTTGTTAAAACATGGTAAAATGCACAGATTGAATGAAAAATCATTTGAGCATTTTTAACAAAAAAAAATATCAAAAAAAACTTTGGAGACGATTATGAACAAGTTTTTTAAAAAGTCTGCTATGGCTTCAGTATTAGCTGTAACAGTTTTAACCATGACTGCTTGTGAACACAAAATTTCTGTTCCAGTTGATGGTGCAACTCAGGCTCAGTCTAATTCACTATCAGAGAACAGCACATTTAATGAGAAGGCTGCATATGCAATTGGTGCTTCTTTAGGTGAGTACGTTGCTCAAATGAGATCTCACCAGGCACAGTTCATCGGTGAGTTACCAGCTAAGGATGTAATTGACGGTTTTTCAGATGGTTTAAATCAGCAGTCAGCTTTAAAGCGTGAGCAGATTGAAGCAATCCTAAAAGACTTAGACAAGAACATCCAGGAAAAAATTGAGATCCAGGCTAGACAGGCAGCTACAGAGAATCTTGAGGCTGGTGAGAAGTTCCTAGCTGAGAATGCTAAGAAAGAAGGCGTTGTAACCACTAAGTCAGGTTTACAGTACAAGGTTATCAAGCAGGGCGAAGGCGCTACAGCTAAGAAAGGTGATGTAATCTCTGTAACATATCGTGGTAGCACCATCGATGGTGCTGTATTCGATGAACAGAAGAAGCCTGTAGAGTTCCCTCTAGACAATATGATCCCAGGCTGGATTGAAGGTTTACAGTTAATGAATGTTGGTTCAGAGTACGATTTATACATTCCTGCAAAACTAGGTTACGGTGAGAGCGCCGTTGGTCAGTTAATCAAGCCTAACTCAGTACTAATCTTCAACGTTAAGTTAGAAGGTATCAAAGAGGCTCCTGCTAAAGAAGAGTCAAAGAAAGACTAGTAAATAGTTTTTAAACAACAAGGCCTTGCTTTTGCAAGGCCTTGTTGCATCAGGACAGTAAAAACTACCTGCCTTTTTCAATCAGGCCAAAAACATCATCTAAAGTTAAAGTTCCTGTCTTTGTGGTAATTACCTGTCCATCCTTATCGATGATGGCAATAAAAGGAACGCCGATTACTTTAAGCTTTGAAGCTATCTCTAAATTTTCTTTTGAATTTGTATCCGAAAAATCAAAACGCACAAGGTTTATTTTTTTTGTTTTCTCAATAAATTCATTAGAGCTGTACACAGTTTCATCAAGCTCATGACAGTTTGAGCACCAGCTAGCTGAGATGGTGACAACAGTTTCTCTACCATGCATTTTATTTAAATCGTCATATGTTCTGATGATGGTAAATGGAGTTTTTGCGCTGTTCATGAAATAGCAGTAGCCTGATGAGAAGAGTACAAAAACAATAAAAGCTGTACATACAAAAGTAAGCTTTGGCATTTTAGGGCAGAGTATATAAATCAGGTAGCAAAGACATAAAGCATAGACAACTGCCTTAACCTGTAAAATGGCATCACCAAATAAATGGGCACTGATATAAATAGCGCCAATGATTAAAGGAACAGCCAGGATCTGTCTTACGATGTTTGACTTACCTCTAAAGATATTTAAGAACTTAGAGCCGTAGGTACCGATGACAAGTAGAGGAATACCCATGCCAAGGCCAATAAAGAAGAAGAGCAGCATACCCTTTAAAATGGAATTGGTATTCATTACATAAATAAGGGCACCAGCAAGTGGCGCACTTGTACAAGGGGTGGTGAGTAGTGCTGAAAGGGCACCAAAGACGAATGCTTTTTTTAAGGTACCGTTTTCCTGTTTACCGATGGTTGTCTGTAGACGATTGTTAATACTGTTAGGTACTTTCAGATGAATTAGACCCATGCAGTCTAAGGCAAAGGCAACAAGCAGAGCACTCATAATGATGACAGCTAAAGGATGCTGTAAAAAGCCATGAGCGACGATACCTAGCTGAGCAAAGATTAACCCCACAAGGCAATAGGTAAGAGAAAGGCCTAAAAGGTAGAACAGATTCTGTTTTAATGAGTGACTGATACTTACGTATTTACCGCCAAGAATAGTAGCTGAATAAATTGAAAGCATTGGAAATACGCATGGTGTTAGATCAAGGGCGGCACCAAAGACAAAGCACAGAAGCAGGATATATAAGAAACTGTCAGTGCTCTTAAATAGAGTGTTCTCATCAGGTGCTCTGTTAGGTGCGTTTTCTGCAGTCTTTTTTATATCTTTAGAAACTGTAAGGTGAGTTGTCTGTACAGGGTAGCAGATACCTTGAGCATCACAGCCTCGATAGGTGAACACAAGAACATCATCTTTTTTTATATCTGAAAGATAAATTTCAACATCAAAGTCTTTATCAAAGATAAATGAATTGCCGTTTAAATCCTCATGGGCAATTGCAGGAACTGATACAGAATACTCAAAGTGACTCTTATTTACATAGGCATCAATTGAGTCTTTATAAACATAGGCGCCGTCTTTTAGTTTTACAGAGCAGGTAACTTTACTTTGACTTTCATTACAGACAGATGAAAACGGTAATTCATTAGATGCGTTATTCTCTGTTGGAATTACAAAAAGTGAGCTTAGATCTTTATCTGCGTGAGCAGTAAAAATTAAGCATAAAAATAAAGTTGCTATAAAACGACGTAAAAACATAGAAAACCTAAGATAAACAAATTTGTCTAATCATACCAAAATTTTGAAAAGAGAATTGAGTGCGAAAAGATAAAAGAGCAGAAATAAAAAATCCTCGCTAAAAATAGCGAGGATCATTTTCAAAAGTGATAGCTTTACTTAACTTTGAACTTAGATAGCATAGCAAGTAAGTTTGAAGCCTGCTGTCTTAACTGCTCAATATCATCATTAGATTCCTGACTTGCGTTTGCGCCTTCCTGAGTTAGAGTGCTTACCCCCTGCATATTGTTTGAAATCTCAGTGGTTGCAGTAGTCTGCTCTGTTGCAGCTGTAGCAATCTGAGCAATCTGAGAGTTAACATTCTCAACTCTTGTGATGATGTTATTTAGAATATCTGTAACAGAGCTTGCGCGTTCAGCAAGTTCATTCATCTGACCTAAGGTATTGGTCATTGACTGGTTGGCGCTGTTAGCGTCATTTTGAATCTGAGAAACCATCTTGGTGATTTCCTGAGTTGATGAAGATGAGCGTGAAGCTAGAGCTCTAACCTCATCTGCAACCACGGCAAATCCCTTACCTGCCTCACCTGCACGAGCGGCCTCAATAGCTGCATTTAGTGCAAGAAGGTTGGTCTGAGATGCGATATCCTCAATGGTCTGAACGATAGAGCCAATCTTGTTTGACTGTTCTACTAAGGTGCTGATCAGATCAGCATCCTGTTTTGTCTTTTCAGCCTGAGCGCGGATATCGTTAATGATGCCTTCAGCCTCTTGAACACCCTGAGATGTGATTTCTCTGGTTTCATTGGCATTGTTAGCTGCATTCTCACAGTTTTTGGCAATCTCACCTGTAGTTGATACCATCTGGTCAGATGCAGCTGATACGGTAACAGAACGTGATTCAGCCTCTGCAATTGATTCTGCCACATGAGAAATCTTCTGGCTTACAGAAGACAGTTTGCTGTCAACTTCTCTGTAGGATTCGATAACCTCTCTAATTGATTTTGAAAGGTTTTCCTGCATTGCTTTGGTTTCTTTATTGATAATACCAAACTCATCAGCTTTGTCTGTATTGATATCAAACTGGAAATCGCCCTTGGCAATTCTCTGATTGTAGTTTTTTAGCTCTCTGAAGTTTTTCTTTACATAACCTGAGATTGTATTTGAAATCAGCAGACCTACAAGAATTGACAGAATCGCAATGATAATTGTGGTATACATTGGACCTTTGCTTGTATTGTCAGATGTGATCTTAGAGCTTAATGAAACCTGCTCATCAATCAGTTTCTGGTATAGAGAAAGGCATTCGTTTACCTCAGGGAAAACCTTATTTAGATATGCGCTTAAGGCTTCGTTGTTTTTGCCAGCTAAAATTAAAGGTACAACCTCTGATTTATAAAATACAGTCAGCTTTGGAACCTGAGCCTTCACATTTAAAATGTTCTGTTTGTAGTTTGCTGATGAGTCTAAATCACCGATTATATTCTCATTCATAACTGCAGATACCTTGGCGATAGCTTCAATCTTTGACATTGATTCAGCAACGAACTGCTCGTTTTTATCTGTATTAGCACCAGGTCTGCTTAGGTAGGCGATAATTGAGGTGTTGGCAATATTCAGTGATCTCTGAGTATTCATTATTCGGTTGTATGATTTATTAAGAATACGATCAACGTGATAACTTGCATCGATATTATTGTTTGTATTATTTACAGCGACAGCAGATGTTAAAAAAATCAGTAAGATTAGAACTGCAAAGCCTAAAATAAGTTTCATTCTTAAACTTAATTTATTTAAAAAATCCATGCTAAACACCTTCTATTTTTAAGTTATTTTTATAAAACTTCGATTTTTCAAAAAGACGAAATTACAGATAAAATCTTAGCATTATTATGATAGTCATTTTTTTAACAAAGTTCATGTATAGAGTCTGTCTTTTAGAGTCTGCTCACAATATATTTTTTTTGTCGAATTTTATGATTTTTTTTGAACAGCAGGTAAAGCGGAATTATCTCATTAAATTTTAGGTTTTAAAAGTAGTGTATAAAGATAATGCCTCATATGGTAAAAAAACATGCTATTAACGTGCAGTCTGCTTCAATAGAATTTTATTAGGCGATAAAGATATGTAAAATTAAAATAAAACACTTAAATGAGTTTCATTCTCAAAATGAATCTTAATTACTCGTGGTATATTTATCGGTGTGATATATTCTAAAAGTTGTTAATTTTCAAAAGACTATTTATTTTAAACTGCAATCTTAAT
>JAAYPN010000129.1 GCA_012519775.1 Aeromonadales bacterium
AAAATGTATATTCAGCTACCACAAACGTCACAATAATCAAAAATCATATTTTAAAGAGCAAAAACGATGTTAAACCGCGTTGTTACAAGCATTTTGGAGATAAAATCCAAATGCAAAAGTTGAGTTATAAATAAATTTTTATAAAACAATAAATTATAATTTGTTTGTTTAATTAGTAATAGATCAATTAAATAATTTTGTGTTTAGTACCTATTAAATCAATAGGTATTATAGGAAATATAAAAATGTTTAAGTGTTGTAGCTGTTGATAGCTTTAAAAGGATCTGGTAAGAGAAATTTTAGGAATAAAAAAATGGAAGTTATAAACAGCATTACAGATTTAAATGGTAGACACCAATCCTTAATTTAAAAGGTTATGCAAAGGAACATCACTTAAGAGCAAATCTTTTTGGAAAGTTAGAATCTTTCAATCCATCTGGCTCTGTAAAAGACAGAACCGGGCTTTTCATGCTTTTGGATGCCTATAAAAAAGGTTTAATCAAGGATGGTACAACCATCGTGAAGGCAACTGCAGGCAACACAGGTCTTGGTATTGCTTTTGCCACCTTGAACTACAATGTTAAGGGGATATTTGTGGTTCCTGAGAAATTCTCAGAGGAAAAACAGGTTCTAAAGAGAGCACTTGGCGCCACCATCGTAAATACTCCTCGTGAAGGTGGTATGCTTGGTGCTGCTAAAAAGGCAGAGGAGATTAAAGAGTCACTTGGTAATGCCATCTCTCTAGAGCAGTTTAAGAATATGTCAAATCCACTTGCTCACTATAAGACCACAGGTCCTGAGATTTATGATTCACTAGACGGAAAGATTGATTATGTGGTTGGAGGCGCAGGCTTTGGCGGTACCTATTCAGGTGTTTTAAAGTACCTAAAAGAAAAGAACCCTGATATCAAAGGTCCTTCTTGCCGATCCGGTAGGTTCTACTATGGGTGGCGGTGAGCATAAGGATTATGATATTGAAGGTATCGGTAATGATTTTATTGTAGATACTATGGATATATCCATAGTAGATAAGGTAATTAAGATCAGCGATACTGAGGCTTTTGAAGGCTCAAGAATTCTTGCATCTAAAGAGGGAATTCTCGCTGGTTCTTCATCTGGCGCTGCCTTTATGGCTTCAAAAAAACTAATTGAAAGTGGATCAAAGGGAAATATCGTCTTTATCACACCTGATAGAGGTGATAGATACTTCTCAAAGCATCTGTATGGGTAGTGGGTCATAATTGATCATAAAGCTGCCGATTGTCATAATCTTAAAAAATAATTAGAAATTTGATAGAATTGAGCATCTTTTAATAACAAGGTGTTTAATTATTATGTTTACAACAACTACTATTTTCGTAGTTTACATCTTTGCCATGATTGTCATCGGCATTATCGCAGCACGCTCGACATCTTCACTTACTGATTATGTTTTAGGTGGCAGAAGCTTAGGTAAGTTTATTACCGCACTATCTGCAGGTGCCTCAGATATGTCCGGCTGGCTTTTAATGGGGCTTCCTGGTGCACTTTATGTAGCAGGTATTTCTCAGGCCTGGATTGCAATCGGTCTTACTATCGGTCAGTGGTGTAACTGGAAGTTCGTGGCAGCACGTCTTCGTTCATTTACACAGAATGCATCTGATGCATTAACTCTGCCAGACTATTTTGCCGCAAGATTTAAAGATAACAAACGTATTATCGCTGTTGTATCAGCTATAATCATCCTAATCTTCTTTGTTGTTTACTGCGCATCAGGTATGGTGTCAGGTGCCCGTCTTTTTGAACAGACCTTCGGCCTTGATTATCGCAATGCACTTTTAATTGGTGCAGCCTCTACAATTTTATATGTTTGTATCGGCGGTTTTTTAGCTGTAAGCTGGACTGACGCTGTACAGGCATCACTAATGATCTTTGCTCTTGTAATCACACCAGTTGTAATTATCTTTGACGTAGGCTCTTTAAGTGAGGCAAATGCTTTAGTTGCAGCAAAGAGTGCTGATATGTCAAATATGCTAAGTGGTGTTACCTCAATTGGTTTAATTTCACTTGCAGGCTGGGGGCTTGGCTATATGGGGCAGCCTCATATTCTTGTTCGATTCATGTCTGCAGCATCTGTTCGCGGTATGGGCGGTGCCCGTCGTATTAGCATCAGCTGGATGATCTTCTGTCTTCTAGGTGCAGTTTTAGTAGGTTACTATGGTGTAGCATTTGCAGCAAAACATCCAGAACTATCAATTGATAATCCAGAGCAGATCTTTATCATTGTAACTCAGACCTTATTTACACCATGGCTTGCGGGTATCTTATTATCAGCAATTCTAGCTGCCGTTATGAGTACCTTATCATGCCAGTTACTTGTATCATCAACCACACTTACAGCTGACTTCTATGCACGTGTAATTCGTCCACATGCTTCTCAGTCAGAGCTAGTATGGGTTGGCCGTTTCATGCTGCTTTTAGTAGCTGCAATTGCCTATGTAATCGCACTTGATCCAAACTCAGGTATTCTAAAGCTTGTAGCTTACGCTTGGGCAGGTTTTGGTGCCGCTTTCGGTCCTTGTGTGCTGATTTCAGTATTCTGGAAAAAGATGACCTTATCTGGTGCTATTTGCGGTATGATTGCAGGTGCGGCAACCGTAATTATCTGGGAAATCGGTCAGTTCTTTGGCCTATACTCATTAGTACCAGGCTTCTTTGTTTCTGCTTTTGTAATTTATGTAGTAAGCTTAATGACACAAAAGAATAACGATGAAGTTGAAGTCCTCTTTACATCACTTGAGCGTAAGTTCTGGGAAGAGGTTAAAGACAGATAAAAAAGGAGACAGTCCAGTTGAATTTACCACCTAACGTATATTTTCATTCATACCTGGCTAAAGCTGGTGTCAGATTTGATTTAAATGTGGTAGATACCATTTGTAAAAAAGGTTTCGGACTGTCGTTTTATCTTTTCATGATATTGTTTGTGCTGCTTTGTTTTGCCTACAGCACAGACAATCTTGATTTCTTCCACGACATCAGACATTTCTATATTCTCTACGCACTAACCTTTATATATCTTCTTACATATGTAATTCGTGTAGCCTGGTTCCGTCGCTTAAGACGCAAGCTTCGTCAGGATCAGAACCCCATTGCAGTAGAAGCATATTCAATTGTTTTACTTGATTTGACAGGCTCTAAGCTTGAGAAGAGTATTCGTCCTAAAAAGTCAGCTGTTCTATATAAAGAATGCGGAAGCAAAAAACCACGTTTCTTTACAGGTCCTGTTAAGAACGGAATTTACAAGACTACCTTAAAAGAGCAGAAAGCATTAGTCTTTATTGATAGACACAATTCAAAGTACTATAGCGTTGATGATGAGAAGTTTTTTAAGACTGTATCTGAAAAGTTGCAGGCTAAGAACTCACCATACGTTATAGGAAAGCTCTCAACCAAGCTAAATCAGGTTAATCAGAAGGTAAAATAGTCTCTATTTTGACCAATCTACAATCTGACATTCTTTAATAAAAGGATGCTCTAACAGTTTTGCATTTGGATTTACAGCAAAGCGATGCTCACACATTTCAAGCATTGGAATATCATTGATGCTGTCGCCATAGCCATAGGTCTCTTCAAGGCTTAGGTTGTGCTCTTTAATGAATTCTTTTATTCTTACAACCTTATCTTTCTGGTATGGCACTAATCCGCACTGTCTGCCTGTAATAACACCGTTTACCTTTTCCATAGGAGCTGCAATGAAATACTTAATGTTAAGCTGCTCTGCTACATGCTCTACAAGATAATCCATAGTAGAGGTTACAATTACAATAGTATCGCCTCTGTCGTTATGGAATTTAATGCGCTCTTTTGCACCTTTAAAGACTACAGGAATGATACTGTCTCTTACAACCTTGTGAAGAGTATTGTAAAGCTCGTCTTTATTAAGATTTAATAGAGGAGTGCAGGCGAATTTAACAAATTCATTGATATCAAGCTTACCCTCATAAAAAGCTTCTTCATAACGGTTTAGCTTATCAATAATGGATTTAGGGGCAAGATTTTGTTTTACAAACTCACCAATTGAGATATCGTTAGTATCGCCACCTACAATGGTGCCGTCCATGTCAAAAAAAGCAATTCCCATATTTTTTCCTAAATTAAAAAATTATTTTTCTTCTGCAGATGTCTCTTTTGGATCTTCATTAGTAATAAGAGGCTTTTTAAGATCTTCGCTTGTGCATTTATTGGTAATAAATTCTAAAGTCTTCTGCATATCAAGGTTAGGACACTCAAAGCGGTAACGCCAGGTGGTGTACCCCTCATCTGAATTTAATAAAACCTTAGTACGTGTGGCAAAGCCTGAATAGATTAAAAGTGTACCTATCTGCTTGCCTTTAACTACTGAATCAAGGGAATTTGAATAAAGAGGATCCTGACCGTTTTTATTGAACAGCCAGTCAAAATCGTTTTTATTCTTTTTAAGAACATTCTTTAAGAATGGATAATTGCCGTTGGCAGAGTATGGCAGCAGCAATCCATTGTTATTCATTACATGAGAGATACAGACAGGGCACATTACCTTAATGAGTTTATCTGTAAAGCAGTAGCCGCCGTAGCATCTTTCAAGCCTGTCAAGATATTCAAGCTCTGAGATACCTTGAGACTGAGAGAATTTTGTAATTCTGTTTTTAAAGATCAGCTCGATTTCAGCTTTGGTAAAACCAAACAGATCGCCAAAGCTCTCATTTGAGGATAAATCTTCAACTAAAGGTAAACCCTCTGAGTACTCAGATGCGAAATTAAACTTGATATGACCTGTTAAAAGAGCCCACTTAACTTTGTTTTTTGAGGTTCTGTTGAGCACGTTCAACATATCGTGATAAATACAGGTGGCCTCAATAACATCGTCAGGATCTTTCATTAAAAAGGCTTTCATCAGGGGGATATCGCAGTTATCAATAAAGATAGCCATAGGCTCATGATGTCTTTTATAAAGTGCATCAATAAGGCTTGAGAAATACACCTTTGGGGTCATGTAAGGATTTAAGTGAGTCTCAATATGATGAAGCCAGAAAAGCTCCTGCAGATATGAGATTAAAGCCTGAGAGAGCTCTTTTGGATTTGTAGCATTGATGTGCTTGAAATCGATGAATATAGTATGTCTTAAAGGTAGCTGCTCTAAAAGACCGCCATCTTCAATCTTTGAGACGATTTCCTTATCTCTTTTAATGATTTTATCAATTGCAGATGAGATAAGTGAAAGACCAAAACCGCGAGGTCTTGTCATCAGAAAGATATTAGCCTTGTCATAACATGGTGTGTTTTCAAGATTTAAGATTAAAGAAATAAGCTTAAGTGATTTATCTCGATAAATCTGCTCGGAAACAATAAGTTCTTGAAGGCTTGTATAGGAAGGTGAACTAATATTCATATGCAATATCTCTTTGGGCGGGAGCATCAACCTGACCGCGGTACCTTGAATAAAGACCCTGGCTGCTTCCTTCCGGACCTGACCTATTAAACCCTCATCAAGTACGCGAGGGCTGACACCCCCATAGAGCAATGCTATTCTATTTAATAATCAGAATAAATTCAAGACTAAGGCAATCAATTATCTAATAAAAAGTATCGAAAGACTTAAATTCGCCATGATTTTATCAGTAGAAATTTCTTCTGATACTAGGATTTAATCTAAATAAAATTAAAGCCATAGTCTCCTATGGCTTAAAAATTAGAATTTTAGTTTCTTTTTAGCTGCAAGAATAGTATCAAGATTATATCTTCTGGTACCTCCAGGTGATATGGAATCAGGTTTTAACCTGCCGGATTTTCATAGTTTCTTAGAGTCTGTATATTCACTCCAAGAATTTCTGCAGCCTTTCCTATTGATATAATCTTGCTCATTATTACCTGTTATCTAATAAAAAATAGATAGATATTATTAGCTATTTATAGATATAAATTAACTGTAAATAACCCATATAAACTCCGTAATAGAATTTTTTTGTTGTCTTATTTTTATCTAAAAAAGTGTCTAAAGTACGTAGTGAATGTTCATGGCTCAGAGGATGTTTTGGTTGAATAAAAAGAGTGCAGATTATAAAAAGTGTATATGATTCAATAAATTAAAAATAGTATTGTTTAATTATTTAAACAACAAATCAAGATAACGGTTTTATATATTTTTTTCTGTTTTAATAAAAGTGCATAAATAAGCCATTCCTTGAGAAATTTACAAAAATTGAATAAACCCCTCTAAAAATAGGTAATTTTTAAAATGCTCTAATTATGATCAAAAATAAGTTCTGATTAGCATAATTTTTAAATCTCAGTTTTAAATTGCTTAAAAACAGATTAAAAGAGAATTTTTATGGCTTGATTGAAACTAAAATCATGATGTGCTTTGTGGTATAGTGTCATACTTTGATCTGTATCACTAATACAGTTTAATATATTGTATATGGCATCAGATTGCCTGAGCCTTTGGTATAGAATTAGTTAACTAGACATTTGTGAATTTATAGCAATGACAACAGAGAATAAAGCAATACCAGACAAGTCACGCCGTGCACCAAAAAGAGATGTTGATGGTGTATTTTTATTAGATAAACCATCAGGCATCAGCTCAGCACTAGCTTTAACTAAAGTACGCGGAATTTTTAGAGCAAATAAAGGTGGTCACACCGGCTCTCTAGATCCTCTTGCATCTGGTTTACTGCCAATCTGTTTAGGTCAGGCTGCTAAATTCTCATCATACTTTTTAGAAGGTTCAAAAAAGTATCTGGCTACAGGTAAGCTTGGTATTGTAACTGCAACTGGCGATGCTGAAGGTGAGGTGATTCAGAATAATGAGGTTCATGATGAAATCTCAAATCTTGAGATGGCAATTGAGAAGTTCATTGGTACCATTACACAGGTTCCACCAATCTATTCTGCAATTAAAGTGGACGGAAGACCTCTTTATAAGTACGCACGTGCAGGTAAAACAGTAGAAGTGCCAAAAAGACAGGTACAGATCTTCTACATAAAGTTAATTGAAAAGACAACTGATACCTTCACTGTTGAAGTATATTGCTCAAAGGGCACCTATATTAGAACACTAATTGAGGATATAGGTCAGGAGCTTGGCTGTGGCGCACATGTAACCATGCTTCGTCGTATTGAAGTTGATGGACTGCCAAAAGGTACCATGCACACTTTAGAGGACATAAAGAAACTTGCCGACAACAGGGAAGATATAACAGATTTTACAAAGATGGATGAACTCCTGGTGCCTATTGAAAAGGCTATGGATTATCTTCCTGCAATTCATATTCCATATGATATGGCTGTACTCTTATGTCAAGGACAAAGACAGAATCACCTTGAAAGATGTACTTTTAAAGACTGCACTGCCGATTATGACAAATCAGTTCAAATCAGAACTGATGGGATGTTCATCGGTGTAGGGCATATTCAGAACGGTGTTCTGATATCTGACAGAATGATGTCAGATCCATTACACACAAATCTGGGGTTATATAAAGAATAGAAGGTCTTATGTTACGTACAGTAAAAGCAATTGCTTTTTTATTGATAGCAACTATCAGCGCATTCTTTACAAGTGGCTGCTCTGATAAGTCTGTATGTTCATCTGAAAATTTAATCAATGCCATTAACAATGTATTGTCTAAGCAGGCTATTTATATTGCCATTCCCTGCACACCGCTTGAGGAGCTCAAGCCTGTTCCTCCTTTTGTGGTTATCGATCCTATGATGGGTAATAAGAATGTTGCAAAAGGTTCAAATCACCGTAAAGACATTTATTTAAATCGTCTTGTAAAGTATGCAAAGCTCCTTGAGCAGTCAGGTGCAATTTCCTTAAAGAAATCCTCATTTAAGATTCATACACCATTTAGCGGCCTTGTAAAGCGTAAAGGCTATATTGTGGATTATCATCAGGATATTTCAAGAACTCTTGAGCTTACAGAGTACTATGGCGTAGGAAAGGCTAACATCGGTACTATTGAAGTAAGAGAGATCACTAAAACCACAAAACCATTCTACGTTGAAGGTATTAAGTGCGTCGATATTTCCTTTACTGTAAAACTATCAAAGCTTATAAGCTGCATCAGTGAGGAAGTGTTATTAGCATCCTATGCACAAGAAGAGGTAGATAACGCAGAGGCAACTTACAGACTGTATCTTGATGAAGATGCAAAAGAGTGGAAGGTAAAAAACAAAAAGCCGCTTTTAATCGATCCTATTCGTAGATATTTCATGTCATTGCTTGTTGCGAAATAATATATGTCATTTATTGATAATGTCTGGTATAAAAAGCCAGGGCTTAAAAACCTTCCTGTAATTACAGTTCTAGCACCATTTACAGGGCTTTTTTATGTTATCAGCTCACTAAGACGCCTTGCCTATTCTCATAATCTTTTAAAAAAGACCAGGGTAAAAACACCTGTAATCGTTGTAGGTGGTATTGCTGTAGGCGGTACAGGTAAGACTCCTTTATCTATTGCTCTTATAGAACATCTTGCATTTGAAGGTTACAAGGTCGGACTATTAAGTCGCGGCTATAAAGGAAAAGCCAAGCAATATCCAATGACTGTACAGCTTACATCAAAAGTTGAAGAATGTGGCGATGAGCCTTTACTTGTAAAGCTAAGTCTTCAGGATAAGGTTACAGTCTGTGTTGATCCTAACCGTGAAAGAGGGGCTTTGTATTTAGAGCATCTTGGCATGGATGTTATTGTCTGTGATGATGGTCTGCAACATTATAGTTTAGAGCGTGATCTTGAGATTATTGTAATTGACGGTAAAAGAAAGCTTGGAAACGGCTTTTTAATGCCATCAGGTCCTTTAAGAGAAGGAGCTTGGCGTCTTAAAACTGCAAAAGCCGTTGTAGTAAACGGTGTCAGCGATAATAAAGATTATGAAAGTATGACACTAGTCCCTGATGATGTGATTTCACTAGATTGCTATGCAGGTAACAGCAAAAATCATGATTATCTGCAAAAGCAGGCTAAGGTAATAGCTCTAGCTGGTATTGGAAATCCACAAAGATTTTATAATACTCTAAAAGATTGTGGCTATTATATTGAAGAAAACATTGATGTTCCTGATCATGGAGTGGTATCTTTTGATATCTTAAAGGAAAAGGCTGAGCTTTATCCTGTTGTCATGACTGCAAAAGATGCTGTTAAATATGCAAGATCAGGTATAAAGAATTTATATGTACTCAATGTAAAAGCTGTTTTAGCTAAGGGCTTTTATCAGAAGATTACAGATTGTTTAGAAGATTGGAATAAGTAGGTTTTATGAAAGATTATATTGTAGCTATTCCATCACGTTTTGCTTCCACAAGATTCCCTGGAAAACCACTTGTTATGGTAGGTGGTATTCCTATGGTAAAACGAGTATGTATGCAGGCTTTAAAGTCAGATGCCAAAAAGGTTGTAGCTTGTATTGACGATGAGAGAGTGCAGGGCGTACTAGAGGGTATAGATAAAGTTGAGGTTTGCATGACCTCAAAAGACTGCAACTGCGGTACTGACAGATTAGCTCAGATGATTGAGAAATTAAATATCTCACCTGAGACTGTTATTGTAAATGTGCAGGGGGATGAGCCTTTAATCGATCCTGAGCATATTGAGCAGGTGGCTGCTCTTTTAGAGAGTACCAATGCTGATATGGCAACACTTTGCTTCAAGATCGACAATCTAAAGGATGTTTTCGATCCAAACTGTGTAAAGGTTGTTTTTGATAAGGACAATAAGGCTCTGTATTTTAGCCGTGCTCCAATTCCTTATGAAAGAGACAATTTCAAGGCTGAAGTAGTTGAAGATCTTGAGTTTTTACACTACCATCATGTCGGTATCTATGCCTATAAGGCAAAAACTGTATTAGAGTACTCAAAGATGCCTCAAACCATGCTTGAAAAGGCCGAGTCTTTAGAGCAGCTTCGTCTAATGGAAAACGGTAAGACCATCGCTGTAGGTGTATGTGCAAATCCTCCACAGACTGGTGTTGATACACAAGAAGACTTAGATAGAGTAAATGCATATCTTGCAAGTCACTAAATAAATGAATCTGGCACCTCTTTAGGTGTCAGTTTATTGTGCAGCTTCCAATAAAATTCAGCATTTATCCCAATATTCATTATATTTTTTTAAATAACATTGTAATTTTTGAGTACAAGTATCATAATAATTTTGCTTGTCGGAGTGCCTCTTGGCTGAGATTGCAATGCAAAATCCGTTATAACCTGATCTTGATAATTCAAGCGTAGGGAACAAGACTTCTTCGGCACGCAAAGTAATAATTTTTAAGAGATACGTGCCAATATGCCTCATCAGATTATCAATAAGACTTTTACTCCAGATATTCAAACTCACACCATTCAGGGTAGTACCCCTGATGTACAGGTTTCTTTTAACAAGATTAACCTTTCAAACGGTACAAATGTCCTGGTTTCACGCGTTCAGGGACCTGATGTTGAAGGTCATGAGCTTCCAAAGATTGCCAAAGATTACGCTCCATATGTAATTACAGACAATGTTAAAAAGGTGAAAAAGACCTTATTACAAAGGGCAAAAGATGGTGAAATTACTAAGCACATGGAATATGTGGCTATTCGTGAATCCATGAAATATGGCGATGATATGGCTTTTACACCTGATGATGTCCTAAAGGAAGTTGCATCAGGACACGCTGTAATTCCAAGCAATGTAAACCATGAAGAATGCGAGCCTATGATTATAGGTAAGAAGTTCTCAGTAAAAGTTAACGCTAATATCGGTGCATCATCACTATCATCAAATTTTGAAGAGGAAATTAAAAAGTTACGCCTATCTTTAAAGTTCGGTGCTGACACAGTTATGGACTTATCAACAGGTATCGACAATTTAGGTGGCCTTAGAAACGCAATCTTAAGAGCATCTCCTGTACCTATCGGAACTGTACCTGTATATGAGGCATTAGATAGAGCGCATGGTGATGCAAGTCTTTTAACCTGGGAATTATTTAGAGATACCGTAATAGATCAGGCAAAGCAGGGTGTGGATTACTTTACAATTCACGCAGGTTTACTGCAGGACTTACTGCCACATGCAGCTAAAAGAACATTAGGTATCGTCTCCCGCGGCGGTTCAATCATGGCATCAGCTATGATGCGTAACAACAGCGAAAACCTTGCATACGAGCACTTTGATGAGCTTATTGATATCTGCGCAACCTATGATGTTGCCTTATCTTTAGGTGATGGTCTTCGTCCTGGCTGTATTAGCGATGCCTGTGACAAGGCTCAGTATGGCGAACTTGAGAATATCGGTAAGCTTGCAAAGCGCTGCTATGATGCCGGTGTTTCCTGCTTTATTGAAGGTCCTGGTCATGTACCTATGGATAAGGTATATGAGAATCAGGAACTTCAGGAGAAGTTTTGCAATAAGGCTCCTTTCTATACTTTAGGACCACTTGTAACTGATATTGCTCCTGGCTATGACCACATCACATCAGCAATCGGCGGTTCAATGATCGCTTCATTTGGTACAGCTATGCTTTGCTATGTAACTCCATCAGAACATCTTGCTCTTCCAGAGGAGAACGATGTAAAGGTAGGTCTTATCACCTATAAACTTGCAGCACACGCAGCTGATTTAGCTAAAGGTCTTCCTGGTGCTAAATTACGAGATGATGCTATGGCTCTTGCCCGTGCTGACTTTAGATGGTATGACCAGTTTGCCTTATCTTTAGATCCACAAAATGCCTATAGCGTATGGGCAAAGCAGATGCCAGATGAGTGTGATAAATCTCATGAGCCTGCTTTCTGCTCAATGTGTGGTCCAAGATTCTGCCCAATAAGATTAAACAGAAAATTACAGGCTATGTACAATGCAAAATAACCGTCCTCTAGTATTAGTTGTAGCAGGTTTGGATTCTGGCGGTGGCGCCGGAATTACAGCTGACTGCCTAACCGTACACGATAATTTAGCTTATGCGCTTCCATGCGTAAGTGCGCTTACCTGTCAGTCTTTAAAGGAAATTACAAGAGTAGTTGCAACAGATGAACAGACATTTGAAGAAAGTCTTCATCTTGCTGCAAAAGACTGGGAGAGCATTGGTGCCATTAAAGTTGGTTTAATCTCTGATAACCGTCTTTTACTGACATTATTCAAGTATCTTGATAATGAGTTTAAAGATGTACCTGTAGTCTGGGATCCTGTTTTATGCGGTACAGCAGGTGATCTGCACTCTGTGGATTTAAAAGAGTATTTAAAAGAGATTTTAACGAGAACTACTATCTTTACTCCTAATCTTCCTGAGGCATTAGCTTTATCTGGCTGGACACAGGAGAAACTTGATACTGACGGTATTGAAGCTCTTGCAAAGTTCTTTATTGATAATGGTGCTAAAAACATCATCATCAAAGGCGGTCATAATTTTGAAGGTTTTGATGCTGTAGATTACTATGCATCAGATGATTTATCCTTTAACATGGCCTGCTCAAGAGTAGAAGGTGAGGGGGCTCACGGTGGTGGCTGTGCTTTATCATCAGCACTTGCAGCGCTTCTTGCAAACGACTTTGCACCGCAGGATGCTGCTGTTCTGTCAAAAGGTTATGTCTACAGTGGTATTGTTTATCCTGCTCTTTGTGAGACAGGTGACAGACCTCCATTAGGTCATAACGGTCTTGTGCAGAGTCTAGAGTATTTACCTGCTGTAATTGAAAAGGGCTTTCCAACAGATTCACAGCCATTCCCACCATGTCCTTTAAAGCTTGGTTTATACCCTGTAGTTGACAGCTATGAGTGGATTGAAAGACTGGTTAATTTAGGTGTTAAGACCATTCAGCTTCGTATTAAAGACAAGAATAGATCTGATTTATTTGAACAGATTGAAAAGTCAGTAGCCTTCTGCTCTCCAAAGGGCGTACGTCTGTTTATTGATGATCATTATGAGCTTGCAATTAAAGCTCATGCCTATGGTGTACATCTTGGAATGGAAGATTTAAGAGATGCTGATCTCGATTTAATTAGAAACGCAGGTCTTCGTCTTGGTGTATCAACACATGGTGCCTATGAGATGCTAAAGGCAATGCAGCTTAACCCATCTTATATTGCACTAGGTCATATCTATCCTACAAACAGCAAACAGATGCCATCAAAGCCTCAGGGACCTATGAAACTTATGATTGAGCAGAGCCTGATTGGCAAGTTCATGCCAACTGTAGCTATTGGCGGTATCAAACTGCATAACGTCAATGAAGTATTGCAGACAGGTGTAGGATCGGTAGCTTTAATTACCGGCATTACCAAGGCTGATGATCCAGATGAAACCACCAGACTGTGGCTTCGTTTATGCGGTAGTGGGGATGAATAATGAAAATAAGATTTAATCAGGAAAAAGATATAGAACTAAAAGATGGCACTACCTTAATTGAGCTTTTAAAAGAGCTTGGCCTTTATAAAGATGGCGTGGCAGTAGCTATTGATGAGTCAATTGTAAAAAAAGCGGATTTTGAAAATTACGTATTAAAAGATGGCATGAATGTAGACATCTTTAATATGGTATCAGGAGGTTAATAAATATGTCTGATAAATTGGTATTGGCAGGAAAGGAATTTGAAAGTCGTTTAATTATCGGTACTGGCAAGTACGCTTCAGGTGAAGTGTTAACGGCATCTGCTAAGGCATCTGGCGCTCAGATTGCAACTATGGCTGTAAAAAGAGTGGATACAAAAAATCATACTGATGAAATTGTAAAGCCACTACTTGATTTGGGTATCACTCTGATGCCTAACACATCAGGTGCAAAAAATGCAAAAGAGGCTATCTTTGCAGCACAGCTTGCCCGTGAGGCACTAGGTACTGACTGGGTTAAAGTTGAAATTCACCCAGATGTACGTTACCTGTTACCTGATCCTATTGAAACCATGAAAGCCTGTGAAGAGCTTGTAAAAGATGGTTTTAAGGTATTCCCATATATTCAGGCCGATCCTGTTTTAGCTCGTCGTCTTGAAGATATTGGTGTAAGCGCTGTAATGCCACTTGGAGCTCCTATTGGCTCAGCTCGCGGTTTAGAGACTAAGGCAATGCTGTCAATTATCATCAAGCAGTCACATGTACCTGTTATTGTAGATGCAGGTATTGGTGCTCCATCAGATGCATCACTTGCATTTGAGATGGGCGTAGATGCTGTAATGGTAAATACCGCAATTGCAGCAGCAGGTGATGCTATTACCATGTCTGAAGCATTTAAATATGCCTGCAAGGCAGGTCGCATTGCACATTTATCAGGTCTTGCAGAGGATTCTGATACCGCACATGCAACATCTCCTATGGAAGAATTCTTAAAAGAGGCTATGAAATAATGAGCTTTTTTGATGAATTGTCTAAATACGATGTAGACAAATTTGCCTCATTAGTTGATAACGTAACTGATGCTGATGTTCAGAGGGCTTTATCAAAGGAAGGTGCTCACACCATCGATGATTTTGCAGCTTTGATTTCAGAGCATGCCCGTACTCATTATCTTGATGTGATGGTACAAAAGTCAATCCAGCTTACCCGTAAGAGATTCGGTCGCTGTATTAACATGTATCTGCCATTGTATCTTACAAATCTTTGTTCAAACAAATGCGCCTACTGTGGCTTTAGTGTTATGAACAAGTTCAAGCGTGTGGTTTTAAATCTTCAGGAAATTGAAGAAGAGCTTCAGGCTATGAACAAAATGGGATACAGCAATATTCTTTTAGTGTCAGGTGAGAACGAGCATAAAGCAGGCATGCCTTATTTTGAGCAGGTTCTTCCTGTGGCCAAAAAGTATGCTCAGTATCTGCAGATGGAAGTACAGCCTCTTGAAACAGATGAATACGCAAGATTAAAAGAACTAGGCCTTGATTCAGTATCTGTATATCAGGAAACCTATCATCCTGGCTGTTACAAGTCAGTGCATTTAGGCGGTAAAAAAGCAGATATGCGCTATAGAATGGAAACACCAGACAGATTAGGTAAGGCTGGTATCGACAAAGTCGGTATGGGCGCACTCTTAGGCCTTTATGATTGGAAGGTTGATTTAGTAGCAACAGCAATGCACGTTTTATATATGCGTGATCATTACTGGAAGACCAATCTTTCAATCTCATTCCCAAGATTACGTCCAGCTCAAGGCGGTTATCAGCCTCATTCACCTGTGTCTGACGGTAAGCTTTTACAGATCATCTGCGCATGGAGAATTTTTGATAACGAGCTTGATTTAACCATCTCAACCCGTGAGAGTGCCAAGTTTAGAGATTTAATTCTTCCTGCCGGTATTACAGCACTGTCAGCCGGATCTTCAACTGAACCTGGTGGCTATGCTCATAAAGGTCAGAACCTTGAGCAGTGGACCGTAAATGACGATCGCTCCGTTGAGGATGTGGTAGCTGCTATGGAAAAATCAGGCTTTGATGCTGTATTCCATAATGCATCAACTACCTACTTTAAGGCTCAATAGCAATAAAAAGCACCATTTGCATTGCATCTGGTGCTTTAAATCCTATCTTATTTTATCTTCCTGATAGAGAATTCTGTTACCTTTATCAGGATCACCGTAGAGGCGGACCATACATTCGCCTGCGTATGGATCATCGGTCAGTTTTACATCATTTTCAGTATCACCTGCAAGTATCTTTTTAACCTCAGCATAGATATTATCAAAAAGTGATGCGTCCTCGTATCCGCAACCGTGACCTGAAATAATTTTGTCAAAGCAGTGTCTGTATGGCATAAGCTTTGTAAGCTCCTCATAATAGGTCTCTACAGTTGTAGCCTCAGGCAGTTGCAGCCATTCATGAGCAATGATTGCATCTCCTGTGTATAAGGTTTTGTCATATCTGTCAAGAAGCACAACAGAGCCTTGAGTATGACCTTTGCAGCTTAAAACCTCAACTTCATGACCATCGCCTAAATCGATTATCTGACCAATTTTCAGAGGAGATACTTTGGTTACCTTCAGACTGTCAGGAAAGGTCTTTAGAAGAGGTAAATCATCATAGTTGATATGAACCTCATCAAAGTAAATATTGCCACCAATATGATCACAGTGGGCATGAGTGTTCACAACAAATAAAGGCTCGTCTGTGTACTTTTGAAATTCTTTACGACAGTTATTCCAGCCATTTAAGGTATCAACAACTAAAGCTTGCTTACTGCCTATAACAAGCACACTAGATGATGAACCTCTTTCATTGAATATAAAGGTGTGATCAGTGAGTTTTGTTACAAAAAATGGTTCAAAAACCTTTTCGTCAGCCATAAAGTCTCCAGGCAATAAAATTTAGGTTTTTAAGTAAATTATTTGTCCTAATTTGTTTATATCATGCTAACACATATTAGGTGAAAGCATGATATAGGTTTTCTTAGTTTTGAGTATGTAATCCAGATTGGATAAGAGCAAAAGATAGTGGAGCTAATGTAAATTCAAAGTTGCCGTCTTTATCTTTTGAAACCTGAACATTTGCATCAGGACTTAATCTTGTAAGATCAGTTGCGTTGTTTGCAATTTCCTTTGTTAAGGTAATCTTTAGGGTATCTGATGATAAATTCATGAAATAGAAGAAATCGTCATCACCTTTAAAGGTCTTTCTTACAGAGAATAAATCACGGTTTACCTTTAACAGATCCATCTTACCGTTGGATAGTGAGCCATGAGAAGCACGAACTTTCATAAGATAGGTAAACAGATCTTTGAATTTTGATTCCTGCTCTGTAAAGTCCTTAATCTTACCGTTATCGCGTGATACGTGATCATCCATGTATCCCATTATTTCAACGCGTTTATCGTAGTTAGGAACTTCCTGACCGATTTCCTCGCCATAGTAGTTGGTGATAGGGCCTGAATGAACAATTGCAAGGTATGACAGGGCAAGGATCACACGCTCGTTATAGGTACTCTGAAGACCGGCTCTTTGGATCAGATCGCCAAAACGCAGTAAGTCATGATTTGTAATCATTAGATTTGGCAGTGCATGTCTTGGAAGATTATTCTCGTTGTAGGCAAGTCCTTCTGCAATTCTGTAGCCTGAATGATCATGTTTCATCCACTCTTCAGTTGCAAGTGCCTGAACGATAGGGTATCTCATACCAAAATCGAATGCTGAATCTAAACCGTCATCTTTGGTTTTGCCATAGGTAGTCTTTGCGATAATAGGATTTGATGACCAGATTTCAGCTACCATATAGGCAAGTGGATGTACGTTTTCACCTTTTGCATTGGTGTAGGTTACATTCTTACTTGCATTTTCAACTGTGGTTTTTAGAATATGAAGCTTATCTACAGGTACCTGATAGGCCTGATCAAGTCTCCAGCCGTCAATCTTGAAGTTTTCAACATAGTAAGCTGCAACTTCTTTGAAGTACTCAAGGCTCTTGCCGCCATCATTAAAGTCTGTGCATGCAGTGTTCTCTAAAGGCTTGTATGGCATCAGATTGCTACCAAGACACTTATCTGTCATTGAAAGCTTGTTGCCTTTAGGAGAGGTGTTGTTCAAATCAGATCTGAAATGACCGAACACACCGTCTAGGAATACATATAAACCATTTTTATGAGCTGTATCTACAAGCTCTTTTAACTTGTTCTCATCACCAAAACGTCTGTCAACTTTGTAGTAGTCACGGGTGAAATAACCTGTAGCATCAAGCATGCTTGGATTAGTGTCATTTTCAGGTGCGCTCTCAAAGATTGGGGTAAGCCAGATGGCGTTCATACCAAGTGATTTAATGTATGGAATAGCGTTGATAACACCCTGCAAATCGCCCTTGTGATCTGATGGGCCATAACCTGTGTTGTAGTTGATAGAGTCATCGCCGTTCTGGAAGGATTCTACCATGACCTGATAAATTCTAAGATCTGCTAGAGGATCAACAACACCTGTATTGTTATTATAGGCTCTAAAGTAGTTATTCCACTGGCTTGATACAGAATCTACAGTCACTTCATCAACTCCTTTTGCTGCTGATGCGCATGAACATAGGATCAGGGCAGAGCACAAGGATGATAAAGATAGTTTTAAGGTAGTTTTAAGCTTCATGAGTGGCAATCTCCTAAAAAAATACTCCTTATATAACGTTACTAAAAAAATCGTATTAAGTGTTTTTTATGGTTTGGAAAGTAAATGTAAATCACAAATATTTTGTGATGTAAATCAATTTGCAAATTAACTTATTGATTTATAAAGTTAATATGAATATCTACTTGATTAATTTGAGAAAAACTCTACATATGAAAATTTTATTGAAGTAAATTTGAAAAAAAAATCTGTAAAAAATTATAGTATTGACAACCTTGATTTATAAAGAATCTGTGACGATAAAGTTAAATATAATCAGCATAAACAGACGAATTCAGGCTGTTTATTAAATGTATAATTAAAATTATATCAATTACTCAAAATTAAACCGTTTTTGAAATTTACTGAATGTAACATTTTTACAATTGTAAAATGTGATCAATGTGAAATATTTTATACAGTCTATCTGAAATAATCTTTTTGAACTCATGAAATGAGGTTTGTTTATCGTAATTTTGCGTTGTTAGGTCACTGGTCTAAAATTATCAAGGATGAAATATGAAATTTTCAAATGTTATTATTTCTACAGCAGCTGCCTGCATGTTTTCATTTTCATGTCATGCAAATGCTAGTTTAGAAAACTTACCTGAATACAATCAGTGGATTGAGCATGCGAACACAATCGGCAAATATTATTTGTACAAGGACGCACAAGGCGTGCCTTTAGGAAACTTTCCTACATGGCGCTGCAATGACGGCAAGCTTAGAAATAATAAGCTTTGTCCTGGTGAGCCGAAGTTAGGAGGGATGAAAGTTGCTTTTGTTTATGATTACTTACGTATGCAATCAAGACAGACATTTGCCTATGGTGCACTCTTTAACCTTACAGGCAATCCTGAATATCTAAAACTGCACAAGGCAGGTGTTAAATTTATTTTAGAAAAAGGTCGTGATCCAAAGGGAGGGTATTTTACTTATTTCCAAAAGGGAGAACCTCTACCTGAAGATCCAGGAGAGAGAACTGCACAGAATTTATCTTATGCAATTGTAGGTCTTGCAATGAATGCCTACCTTACACACGATCCAAAAGTAATCAAGGAAATCATGGATACTCAAAAGTTCATCTATGATAACTACTTTGATAAAGATAAAGGTTATCTTGTATGGGCATTCAAAGATTCTGTTGAGAATAAGGCTTCACAGATTGAACTTGTAGCTCAGTTAGACCAGATCTACGCATATTTATATTCCACATGGAGATTAGTTCCTGAGGCTAAGCAGGAATACTGGACACAGGTTATCAAAGATACAATTGGTTACATCAATAAGAATTTCTATGATGAAAAGACTAACCGCTATCATGGCTGTCTTGATAACAAGTCCTGCTTTAGCTATTTATCTGGAAGACATACAGATTACGGTCACAGAGTAAAGTGCTTCTGGGTGCAGTATCTTTGTGCTTCAATGATTGGTGATAAAGATCTGATGGCCTTTGCTAAGAAAGGTATGTTAGACACCTTAAAAGATGCTGAAACTTTAAATAAGGATTCATGGTTTGATTCTGATACTAAAGATGAGGCTTCATGGTGGGCGTATGCTGAACTTGATCAGGTAGCTTTAACTTTAGCTTTAACAGATGATTATGATCTTCCAAAAACATTATTATCATGGATCAACGAGATGACTGATCATGAGTATGGTGAGATGAAAGCCTTTATGAAGACTCACTTCTGGAGAAATGGTTTCCATTCAACAGAGCACGCTCTAATCGGTACTATCCTGTCTAATGCTATAAGAGCAAAAGAATGTGCTGATGATAAGTGCAAGGTTGAAAATGAGGTTCCATTATACTTTGCTCCTGTAAATAAGGAGGATAGAAAATTCTCACCATATTACTACAGCGGTGATGTCGTTAAGGTTGAAAATGAAAAGAACGGTATTGAAAAGGTTGTATTCAACAACATTACCTTACCTGTTTTAGCTAAATAATAACTCGTACTCAAACAGACATAAGTGTTAGTCATAGGTTGCAGTCATTGATTGCAGCCTTTTTTTGTCTGCAGACTGTATCTTTATTTATATAAAGCAACAAACATTTACAGGTGTGATAATATTAGAAAAATTTTTTGAAAGTAATTAGGAAGTTTCAAATGGCAAAGGTTCAGAAAAAAGGACTAACAAGAATTTTTAATGCTTATAAATACAGTATGAAGGGCTTTAAGGCTGGTCTTGAGAATGAGGCTGCCATAAGACAGGAATTTGTTATCGCTATTATTTTAACTGTAGCATCATTCTTTGTATTTAAGAATATTGAGCAGCTTATCCTTTTAATTGCAATGCCATGGATCACTGTAGTAGCTGAATTATTAAATTCTGCTGTAGAAGCTGTAGTTGACAGAGTATCAACTGAATATCATGAGCTGTCAGGCAGAGCAAAGGATTTAGGCTCAGCTGCGGTATTTGTAATGCTGATTCTGACTTTACTTACCTGGGGTCTGGTTCTTGTTAATAACTACACCTCCATCTTTAACAGCTAGCATATATGCGTAAAGACGATAACTTTTACATGGAACTTGCCCTTGAGGAGGCTTATAAAGCCTATCAGATAGGTGAGGTCCCTGTAGGTGCTGTTCTTGTAAATGAAGATGGGGAGGTTGTAGGTCGAGGTTATAACAGAACCATTATCGATAACGATCCTACATCTCATGCTGAGGTTGTGGCCATGCGAAATGCAGGCATTGCCATGAACAACTATCGTCTTGTAAATCTTGATCTATACGTAACTCTAGAGCCTTGTATGATGTGCTGTGGTGCTATCATTCATGCAAGATTGCGTAAAGTGATCTTTGGTGCCTATGACAAAAAGACAGGAGCCTGTGGCTCTGTTTTTGATTTGATAACCGATCCTAAACATAACCATAAGGTTACATGTTTAAGCGGTATTTTAGAGCAGGAGTGTTCTTCCTTATTAAGCGAGTTTTTTAAAAACAGAAGAAAATGTAAGAAGGAAGGCATTGATTGGCAAGAAGAATGTCTTAAAACAAGATCAAGCTTAAAAAAAATATAATTATTTGAAATGTATTCAAATTTATTTAAAAAATTATTTGTATAATAGAACCAATAAAAGTAGTAAATAAAAAGCTATTAGGGAGCTACAGCAGTGAAGACTCGTAACGGTATTCGCCAAGAAATAAATAACCTTTATAAAAATAAAGTTATCAGTTGGCTTAGCAATTTTATTAAGACTCAAGCACCATTTGAGCCTGTTCGTATTTATTTAGGTGCACCAACAACTGATGAGGCTGTTGTTGCAAATAAGGATGAGTTTAAGCGTTTCTGCCAGGACTGGCACAAAGAAATTACTGCAGGTAAGGTAGATTTCATAGAAAAGACCTATCCTGATATCGGTACTATTGATGTTCCTATTCACCTTGTATTTGACAAGATTGATGAGATTGCCGCATGGGCAGGTCATCTTGTTGAATATCATTCAGCAGAGAACAGACTTATCGCTCTACAGAAAGAGTTACCTGATTTAGTTGATTCTGGTGTTGAGCACATCCACTTTTTAACTTCACTAGATGATGCTGATTTCATCCGTTTCCTACAGGTTTGCAAATGGTTAACCCTGCACAGAAATTCTGGCGCATATATCCGTCAGATCCCTGTACGTGGCATTGATACTGTATGGTTTGAGGCTCATCGCTATATTATCCTAAGCTTCCTGCGTAAGTATTTAGAGTTAAATCCTTTACGTAAAGATTTACTACAGTTAGGCTTGGTTCCACCTCCACAGACAGTGCGTGTGCTTTTACTAGATAACGTACTTCGCAGCAAAGTTGGTGGCATGAGAGATCTTGCACTTACTTTAAAAGATTTAGCAAAGCTTGATATCAAACCAAGAAAAGTATTCTTCTTTGACGATTTATCAACAGCATTATCAATCCCAGATATTCCAGGTGTTGTGATTATCATAATGCCTCGTCAGATTTCTGAAATCTGCAAGATTTCATGGGTATCTCACTCTCAGTGCTCATACATAAGTGGCATTGAGATGCGCTCATTTGCACTTATTAACAATATTCGTGTTTATCTTCCAAACACTACAGCTCCAGCTCTTACAAAGAATGTATTTTTAAAGAATCGGGACGTAGTGTCATATGATGACATTGAGCTAGATGAACTGAATCCAACAATGGCTCTTACAGTTGAGGAGTCAATGCTATACAATCTTTTAGCTTTAGGCACATACGGCAGAAAGGCAAGAATTCCTCAAGAGCGTATTCCTCTTGATGTTATCTATGAGTTCCTAGATATTCAGTATGATGTAAATGAGAAGTTTAAAGAGGATGTAAAGTCAGCAGATTCAGCTTTACCTCCTCAGGCAAAAACTCCTCTAGAAAACAGCGATGTTACTACAAAAACTGAAAATACAGTTATGAGTAACGCCGAAAATGCAGAGGCAAATCAAGAATAATTAACACTTATTCTTTTGCTTAAGGTGCCGTTTAATGTTCATATGTTAAGCGGCATTTTTGTAATGAAAATTATCATTATCAGGTTTTAAAGATAGGTCTTTGACTTATTAAGGTTTTGTTTTATGACAGCACAATTTATTAGCGTTCACCCAGATAACCCTCAGGTTAGGTTTATAAATCAGATTTGCAAAATTATATCTGATGGCCTTGTGGCTGTATTGCCAACAGATTCAGCTTACGCTTTATGTTGCAAGCTTGAACAAAAGCAGGCAATTGAACGAATTGCAAGAATTAGGCAGATTGATAAACATCATAACTTTACTCTGTTATGTCGCGATTTATCAGAATTATCAACCTACGCAAAAGTAGATAACAGTGTTTTTAGGATCCTAAAACACTGTACTCCAGGTCCTTACACCTTCATTCTTCCTGCAACCAAAGAGGTTCCTCGCAGAGTAATGAATGAAAAGCGTAAAACTATCGGTATAAGAGTACCTGATAATGCTATATTGAGTGCCATCTTAGAGCTGATTGGTGAACCGCTGATGAGTTGTTCTTTAATTTTGCCAGATGAAGAAGACGCACTAGGTGATCCAGTTGATATCAACGATAAGATAGGGAATCTGGTGGATGTTATAGTAGATGGTGGTAATTTAAGCTTTAGCCCTACAACTGTAGTTTCTTTTGAGGATGGCGCCCCTGTTATTGTTCGACAAGGTTCAGGAGATGTCAACGCTATAGGCTAGTTTAGGTAAGTTAAAGAAAGAAAACAGACGAACATTGTCACGTGAGTCTTTATTGTATTTATAAAGTTTGACCTGTTTATCTGTCTTTCTAACAAAAACCTGCCGGATATTCAGCATGCTATGCACTACAGCAAGATCAGGATGTTAAAAGAGGATCCTTAAAAGAAGAAAATGTGCATGATGCTAAAGCCATACTTAGGCGACTTATTCAAAGCCCCAAGAGTAATAGAAAAGTTTTAAGGAGTTTTTATAAGTAGCGAATATTGATAATGGCAATTAATAACCTGACAAAAAGGACCTTGAATATTGTTCTAAGTTAAAAGTGACTTTCATTCAGGTGTTTTTTATTGGAAATTTTGGATCAAGGTAAAAAGTTGTGGGATTAGTATTGCTAGACTGTAGCAAATAGATGTTGAAGTAGTGAAAGGTTTGAGTAAAATTAAAATTGACAAAGTAACCACCCAAGCCTTTCACTATGAAT
>JAAYPN010000020.1 GCA_012519775.1 Aeromonadales bacterium
AAATTTCTTAAAATGGTGTAAGATTTAAAAACGAGACCTTAGGGGTTAAACCTGTAGTTTTTATCTAAGATATTTATAGCTAAATTTCCTTGAAAAAAATATGCATAAAATGATAACTGTAATGAGTTTGAGGAAAGAATCGAATCAGAGATTAAAACTAAACTTTGAGTTTCATCTTATATTTTTATCTGATAATTAAACTTATCTACAGATAGTAGTTTTTTCACATTCAAACATATAAGATTCTAGTGTATGGATAAAGCTATAGGAGAGTTGTATGCCTGAATTACCAGAGGTAGAAGTAACTAAACGCGGTATTGAAAACTACCTTACAGGACATGCCATCACTGAAGTTTATTTCGATAATAAATCTTTAAGAGAACCTTTTTCGCCTGACCTTATGAACCTAGAAGGTTCTAAAGTAAAGTCTGTTACAAGAAGAGCAAAATACATTGTAATTGAGACAAATAAAGGATACCTGCTAATTCATTTAGGTATGACAGGACACCTAAGGGTATTGCCAAAAGATAGTCCTTTAGCTAATCATGACCATTTCTATTTATCTACTGACGATGATAAAAGTATTATCTACAATGATATAAGACGATTTGGTATGGTTTTATATTATCCTTTAACGAGCTCACCATATGATAATTTTCCACTAAAAGAATTAGGTCCAGAACCGTTCAGCAGCGAGTTTAATGTTGAATACCTGTTATTGAAGTTATCAAAACTGAAAAAAAGTATTAAGCAGGCAATCATGGATAACGCAATTGTGGTTGGTATTGGTAATATCTATGCTAGCGAAATACTCTTTCGTTGTAGGATAAATCCAAAACGCATTGCAAATTCAATAACCAAATCAGAAGCTCAGGCGATAATTGAAAATGCTCGAAAAATTCTGTCAGAGTCTATAGAAAAAGGCGGTACCACTATTAGAGATTTTTCTGGAGCTGATGGAAAATTAGGGTATTTTGTGCAAAACCTGTATGTCTATGGACATGAAGGCGAGCAATGCAAAGTATGTGGCACTAAGATTGAAAAAATAGTGCAAGGACAACGTTCAACTTTCTATTGCCCTTGCTGTCAGAAATAGATTACTTTTTGTTTTTTACGTATTCAGCTACAGCTTTTGGTACAAACTTTGACATATCGCCTTTGTGAATTATGATTTCTCTCACCAATGACGAAGAGATGAAGGAAATTTCATTGTTTGAAGGTAATAAAACAATTTCCATATCAGGCATGGTCATTTTATACATACCAGCAAGCTGGGTTTCATAGTCATAATCAGCTGCAGTTCTAACACCACGAATTAGAATATTGGTATTTTTTTTCTTAAGAAAATCTACGAGTAAACCTGAAAAGCCTTCTGCTGTAACGTTTGAAAGTCTTTTAACAGATTCCTGTGCTAATTTTACCCTTGTATCAAGGTCAAAAAGTGCATGTTTAGATGGGCTGTTAGCTACAGCAATAATGATCTTATCGAAGATTTTTGAAGCTCTTGTTACGATATCAAGATGACCTAAGGTAATTGGATCATAGGTTCCGGGAAATACTGCTAATTTGTTCATAAATACCTTCTATAGATTGTAAGTGGTCACTGCTTTATCAAAAGCTTCTTTAACGGATTCAACTGTTATCTCTTTCATGCCATCTTCGTTTTTAACTCTATAGCGCCAGTTGGTCGCTTCCCCGGCTAATTCCTTTTTTGCCAACTTTTGATATACGCTGACTTCAAGATTTCTGTAATTCCATGATCCAACTCTATCTGGATTATGGATAGCAAACAAACCTATTACAGGTACATTCTGAGCTGAAGATAAGTGCATGGCGGCACTGTCAGGAGATAATACGAGTTTAGCCTGCTTTATAACGGCTGCTAATACTCTTAAATTGGTTTTACCACATAAGTTAGTGCAGTTATGATTTATTCTTTGTTCAATCTGATTGCATAAGTCTAGCTCAAGTGGATTATTAGATCCTAATAAAACTACATTAAAGCCCTTTTTTATAGCGTATTGAGCTAAAACAGAATAACCGTCCACAGTCCAGTTTTTTACTTTTTTTGCAGAGGCGGGAGCTATGCAGAAGATTTTATTGCAATTAGGAAGTAATTCATCGGCCTGAGCAATTTCATCATCAGAGAAACAAAAATCCCAGTTAGGTTTTAAATTCTCAAATCCTGTTTCATGAGCAAACGCCATGAAACCAGCTAATACATGGGGATTTTCTGGTGATTTAACTTGATGATTGATAAAAAGAAGTTGGCCCTCACGTCTTCTTTGAGCGTCATATCCAAACTTCTTGTCGGCTTTGATAAATAAAGAGATTAAAGATGCTTTAAGCGAGGTTTGCAAATTATACAAGGCATCAAATCTTTTATGTTTCAGTTCATTGCGAACAAACATACAAGCCTTAAACAATCCATCTTTTTTAATGTCTACTGCAATGGTAGGAACAATGAATGATCCATCATCCTTTTTAAACAGAGAGGAAAATCTCTTGTCTACAACAAAAGTTAATTCAACCTCTGGATATTGTTTTCTGATAGCGCTTACAAGGCCAAAGGCATTGATACAGTCACCTAGAGCTGACAAGCGTAGAATACAGATAGATTTAGGAAAATAATTCATAACTCACCTTAATAAAACTAGGTTAATTGTATCATCATTATGGTAATAATATTTCTTGAGTAAAACACTTGATATAATTAAGAAAATCCAACAGAATTAAAACGATATGATATTTGAAATAAAAAAAGCTGCAAAAAACATTTCCTATCTGGTTAATGAAAGTGCTATTTCTTTGTCTTCTACAGACTACGAGGATTACTTTAATAGAGAGAAAATATTAAAGGATACCTCTGTAGAATTTCGAGGTGGCAGAGGACAGACTCTTTTATATAAAAAAGATGGTCTTGAGCTTGTTTTAAGACACTACAAGCGTGGTGGTCTTATTGGAAAGCTGATTAAAGATAAATTCTGTTTATTCGAAAACCACTGCCATAGAGCTTTTGATGAATTTTATCTGTTAGCTGAGTTATTAAAGCGCAATCTTCCTGTTCCACGACCTATCATTGCAAAAGAACAACGTTTCGGTTTATGCCTTGTACAGGACATCGTAGTAGAAAGGTTTATTGGTTTTGATGATTTATCCTATGTTATAGCAAAAAGAGCTTTAACTGATGAAGAGTATGAGTCAATTGGCCTTTGTGTTAAGCGTTTCTTTGACGCAAATGTTTATCATACCGATCTGAATATTCGTAATATTCTTATAAACAACGAATCAAAAGTATCTGTTATCGATTTTGATAAATGCTTTTTATTAAATAATTTAAGCGACAAATTAAAACATTCAATGATAGAGCGTCTATTACGTTCTTTTCATAAAGAAATAAGTAAAAATACAGTATTTTTTAGTGAGATCGGTTTTGAAAAATTGAAAATTGCCTCACTTTCTTAAGAAAATTACTAGTAATATAAAAACAAACATAATTTAGGAGGCAAGAAATTTTTCTTGATTATTTATGAAAACAAATAAAACTGTTGTTATAGTGGATCATCCTTCATTTGATAGATCAAATGCAAACAGAAGATTTG
>JAAYPN010000130.1 GCA_012519775.1 Aeromonadales bacterium
GCCAGCTTAACTTAAATAATCCTAGTCCACTTGCTGAATGCTGCATAATTCGCCTTTGATTTATCTTTTAATTGCATTATTGTTTTTTATGGTAATTATAGCCAAAAGATTATTTTTATAATTATATTTGACAAAAAAATAACATTTTTATCAGACAAAAAGGCCATCCTTGCAAAGCTAAGATGACCTCTCATTATATGTGAAAACGTATTTTTGTAACTATTAAAGGATCTTAGCTAAGAACTCTTTGGTTCTATCGTGCTTTGGATTCTCAAACAGATCAGTTGGGGGTGTATCTTCAAGGATCTTGCCCTGATCAACAAACAGAACTCTATCTGCTACCTGCTTTGCAAAGCCCATTTCGTGAGTTACACACATCATGGTCATACCTGACTGTGCAAGATCACGCATTACATCTAATACTTCATTAACCATTTCAGGATCAAGTGCAGATGTAGGCTCGTCAAACAGCATTACCTGTGGTTCCATAGCTAGAGCACGGGCAATAGCAACACGCTGCTGCTGACCGCCTGATAACTGATCTGGATATGAATCTGCCTTATCTGACAGACCAACTCTCTTTAACAGCTCTAAAGCATTTTCATTAGCCTCTCCAGCCTTTTTCTTACGCACGTTGATTGGTGCAACAGTAATATTCTGAAGAACTGTCATGTGAGGGAACAGATTGAAGTGCTGGAATACCATGCCTACTTCCGCTCTGATGTGGTTGATATTGGTCTTTCTTGTAATGGTTTCATTATTAATGGTAATTGAACCAGATGTTGGAACCTCAAGGTAGTTTACACATCTTAATAAGGTACTCTTACCAGAACCTGATGGTCCGATAACAACAACTACTTCACTCTTTTTAACGTGAAGTTCAATGCCTCTAAGAATATGGTTAGAGCCGTAGCTTTTATGTAAATCTTTAATAACGATCATGTTCTAATGGCCCTTTGAATTAAATCTCTTTTCAAGATATGCAACTAATCTACTGATAGTTAGTGTCATAACCAAATAAACAATTGCAACTGCAGTCCAGATTTCAAATGATCTATATGTTGCAGCAATAATCAACTGGCCTTTTCTTGTTAATTCTTCAAAGCCGATTACTGATACTAAAGAAGAATCCTTAAGCATTGCGATGAACTCATTACCTAACTGAGGAATGGTGCATCTGAAAGCCTGTGGAATAACAATCTTTGCCATTGTCTGTGTCCAGGTCAGACCTAATGATCTACCAGCTTCAAACTGACCTTTATCGATTGACTGAATACCAGCTCTAAAGATTTCTGCCACATATGCGCCTGAATTGATTGAGCAGGCTGTTACTGCTGCAATGTAAGGCTCAATTCTTGTACCAATCAAAGCAGGAAGCGCAAAGTAGATTAAAAAGATCTGTACTAGTAATGGAGTGCCGCGGATTACGTCTACGTAAATCTTTGCAGGGATCTTAAGCATCTTATAGCTTGACAGCTCGGCAATACCTACAAAAAGACCGATAATCACACCGCAGAATACTGCTACACCTGTGATCTTTAAGGTTACCCATGCACCTTGCAGCAGTAATAAACTTGTATTCTTTACGAAATCTAAATCAATAGACTGGAAATATTCTAAAATTTCATTCATGTGTAATATTCTTAAAAAAAAGAGGATCACTCCCCTATTTATTACTCTTTAGTATTAAACCACTTCTCGTGGATCTTTGCTAATGTACCGTTTTCACGAATCTTCTTTAAGCCTGAATTGATCTTCTCTAAAACATCTTTGTTCTGCTTAGATACGACAATGCCGTATTCTTCGCCGTTGTATAACTCAGGAATTTCATAGAAGTCTTTTTCATTCTTTGTCTGCAGAAAATACAGATTTACTGGTCTATCGTTTAATACTGCTTCACAGCCTTTATTCTTTAATTCCATAAAAGCTTCTACAACAGTATTGTATGTACCAACATTACCTGAAATCTTATTTGCAACGTCAGCGCCTGTTGTGCCAATCTGAGCACATAGACGTGATTTTTTCAAAGAATCTAAAGTAGGATATTTTTGTGCATCTGCTTTACGAACAATAGCATCAATACCTGCTTTGTAATATGGATCAGAGAATGATACCTGTTTTGCTCTTTCTTCAGTAATAGTGATACCTGCGATAGCAGCGTCTAACTGAGAGGTTAATACACCAGGAATAAGTGCGTCAAAAGGCTGATTAACAACTTCAACGTCTAAACCAACTTCCTGACCGATTGCCTTGATAACGTCAACATCAAAACCGATGATGTTTGATTTTTCATCAGTAAACTCAAATGGAGCAAAAGTAGCTTCTGTTCCAACCTTTAGTGTTTGAGCGTTGGCAATTGACAAAGCTGAGCAAAGTGTCAAAGCAACTACAGCTAATGCTTTTTTCATATATATTCCCCCGAAGAATGTATAGTAGATCTACAAAAATACGGTTGCATTTTATCAAATATCTGACATATAAGCCCAAAAAAACAATAAAAAAGCTCAACACAAACCTTTGACTAGAGT
This sequence comes from Aeromonadales bacterium, assembly GCA_012519775.1. Lineage (GTDB taxonomy): Bacteria > Pseudomonadota > Gammaproteobacteria > Enterobacterales > Succinivibrionaceae > Succinivibrio. The sequence goes on from JAAYPN010000130.1 coordinate 2,529, forward strand.
CTGAGAATTATTTACATACTTGATAATAAAAGCTTTTAGTTATAATAAAGTTGATAAATTTGATCTGGATTAAAGATATTTTTCCCTTTGGTACAATTTTAATTTCTTTTTATTTAAAATTAAGAAAGGATATTACACTTTAAAATCGGAGAATAAAGTGACAATTAAAAATGTAGTTTTTGATTTTGGTGGAGTTCTCATCGACTGGAACCCAAGATACTTCTATTCATCAGTTTTCAACGATGATGAAAAAATGGAATACTTCATTCAGAACATCGTAACCTTGGAACAGGGGGCCGAAAGTGGAATTAATTATCCCGTAATTTTACCCATATAATCAAAGTTTATGCTGACTTCGATATTGATATGGAGACTTCATCCCCAATGCTGAATGAGGTCTAAAGCCATTA
>JAAYPN010000131.1 GCA_012519775.1 Aeromonadales bacterium
GTTTTGCTATCCGCTTCTTTCAGCTACCATGTCACCATGACCACCTTGCGGTTTCGCTAAGTCTTCCCGTTAGCGGGCGACTTCGGGACTCACACCCTATAGATAATGCTCATGCTGAGCACACTAACAAAAGCCCCGATGCGTAAAGTATCAGGGCTTTTTAAAAATTCAGTATTTTTTTACAAAAAAGTACTATTCTTCAGACTTATCTTGTTGAATTACTACGTTAATTGCACTTTCATTATAGCTGATATCGCTAATTTCACGTGCACCAAGATAAAGCATAGAATCTGCCTTATTCTGCTTAAATTGCACCAATTGTGAGCGAATAATTTTAGCATACTGAGCTGCATCTGCTGATTCGTCCTGCTTAACTTCCTTTAATACAGCAAGCTTTAACTTACCGTTATCATGAGAAATTGAAGACTGATTTTCAGCATTTGGAATAGCAAATACATTTAATACAAAGTATGGGCTGAAAGCCTTGTCGCCTCTGTTTACAGTTACAGCCTTAGCTACAGTTACGTCTTTTGGAAGTGTAACCTCTTTGCCTGCTTTAACATCAGCTTTAATACCATCTAATAAAGTCTGTGCCTTATCATCAATAGCCTTTGCCTTAGCAAGCTCTAAAGCCTTTGCTTTAACATCATCAAACTTCTGAAGCTGAGCGTCATTGTATGAGCTTACATTTAAAACAATGCAGTTCTCATTACCGATGTTTACAACATTTGTATTGATGTGTGAGCTTCTGTTTTCCTCATTGAATGCAAGTCTTTGTACTTCATCGGTAGATAGAGGCCACTTAAGTGACTTATCACCTAATGAAACAACACCAGACTGCTCAATTGGCTCGCCTATTGCCTTTGAAGCAGCTTCTAATGAATCAGGATTCTCATAAGATACGTCTGTTAAGGTATTGCTCTTGTTTGCATAAATTTCTCGAGCTGTAGCATCAATATACCTAGCCTTAACCTCTTCTTTGATATCAGCAAGCTTTGGAATGAAAGACTCTGTAATACCATCTAACTTAAGAATATGTGCACCGTAGTTATCGATTACAACCTTTGAGTAACCGCCAACGTTCTTGATAGAGAAAAGTGCAATATCAAGTTCTTTTGATAAAGCGCCCTTCTCGAGAAGGCCTAATGAACCATGCTCCTTTGCAAAGTTAGGATCATCTGAGAACTTAGCGCCAACTTCTTCAAAAGACTTACCTGAAGTTAACTCTGTAAGAGCCTCTGCAGCCTTCTTTTCAAAGTCTTTAGTACCAGACTTGATTAGGATCTGAGAGCACTCTCTCTTCTGAGGAACAGTAAAGTCTGAAGCATTGATGTTGTAGTACTCTTCAATCTTTGCCTCATCAAGAGGAACTTCCTTCTTTAACTTATCAAGTGATAACAGAATATATGTAAAATCAACATTAGCCTGCTTCATGAATGAATCGTGGTGCTCATCGTAGAATTTCTTTGCATCTGCATCTGATACTTCTACATATTTAGCAATAGCTGCATAATCTGGAGTATAGATATCTGTTACTCTCTGCTCGGTGAAAAGCTTTGATAAAGCATCAACCTCATATGGGTAAACGATAGAATTTGCGCTTACAACAGGAACAGCAAGAGTCTGTGCTGCAAGTGATGTACGAAGCTGATGAGCATAGTAATCTGGAGATGAACCCATGTTACGTACAGTAGCTAAGAATAAGTCGTTGTTGAATTTACCATCTTTAAAGAATGCTCTTTCATTTCTGATAGCCTTCTTAACCTGCTCATCACCAATTCTGATGTTCTGCTTGTAGCACTGAAGATTAAGAGAAACATTGTCAATCATGTCCTCTAAAATCTGCAATCTTAAAGCTTTTACATGATCGGCATTCTCAAGATACTGGTTAACCTGAGCACCATACTGATTCTGCATCATGCGAACCTGATCGTGATACTGAGAGTCCCACTGCTCTCTGGTGATTTTAATGTCACCTACTGATACAGGATCGGTGTCTAATTTAGGAATAAGGTAATTACCAACACCAGTAAAAATGAATGACAAAATAATCACCCAAAAAAGTATTTTGAATACTTTACCGTGCGCACCATCACGCAACTTATCTGTTAACATTTTTTATAAACTCCGCAGTGTAATTCTGCACATGGTGAAAACGAATTAACATGATTATAAAAGAAATAAAATCTAAATGACAGGGACTTATTAGATTGCATGAGATCAATGTTTAGAAAAAAAAATAATCCCCGAACATTGTCGAGGATTATTTGAGTCAATAAAGTAATCAAATTACTTATTTACAGCATCCTTAAGTGGCTTACCTGCCTTAAATGCTGGAACCTTAACAGCTGGGATCTGAACAACGTTACCAGTACGTGGGTTACGGCCTGAACGAGCTGCTCTGTCACGTACTAAGAAGCTACCGAAACCGATTAAGGTAACTGAATCTCCACCAGCTAGAGCGTCTTTTACTGACTCTAGGAATGCGTTAACTGCTGCAGTTGAATCTTTTACAGTAAGACCTGATTTTTTAGCGATGCTATCAACTAATTGACTTTTATTCACAATGTACTCCTAATTGGGTTTGTTAAGATACGCATATATTAGCGCAGATCCTCAAGGGATTGCTGATATTATGCACATGTTTAAGTAAATACATATGTATAACATTCAAAAAAATTGATCTACATCTTATTTTTTTGCTTTTTTTTGGCTTGAGAGTGCGATTTACATGATGAATAGCTATTTCTAACGTTTAACATAATATACATTTTGTTAGTTTATTAGACAAATTTTTTATTCTTCAATAACTATCTTCGCTTATATTTTTCTTTTATACATTAAACACTTAAGAATATTCGTGGTAATTTTCAGGTTCTTCCGGAAAAATGAGGTTAAAAAAAAATTGCGCACAAATCGAGTAGGAGGAGAGATTACCTCTCACTCCTCTCACAACACCGTACGTGCCGTTCGGCATACGGCGTTTCCCAAACAATAAAAGGTTAGAGCCTAAATATTAGCTCTGACCTTCAACTAGA
>JAAYPN010000021.1 GCA_012519775.1 Aeromonadales bacterium
GAGACAGGCCTTTTAACCTTTTACATACTCTGTCAGAGTTATAGCAGTTTATATAATCTTTAATGGCTGTTTCTAAGTCATTTAAATCTTTAAATGTCTTTTCCTTACCATAAAACATTTCAACCTTTATTTTGAATTCAGCACTGTAATTAGTATGTTTGTTGTTAAGACTTAAACTGTTATTTCTTGCCTTAGAAACAATGGTTTTTACATATCTTTCTGAAAGTCCCCTTTTCCTAGAAGTATAAGCTGTTCCATACCCTTTATGATCTTCAACAACTAGAAGTCTTTCTTCATAAGTTAATTTCATAACAAAACCCCATTATCAATCATGTGATCAATAATGGGGTTCATACTACTTATATGTGGGCATTTTTATTAGCAGAAATACAATTCTTTAAAACTCTATTCTCATTCATTTTTTTCATTTTCATTTTCTTTATAATCTACTTGGTAATAAGCCTTTTCTGTTTCTTATTGAATTTAAAATAGGCTTTAATCTAGATTATAGATATAAAATATACTAATATATAACAAACAAGATATAAAAAGTATTCTGTATAGAATAGTCTGCAAATTTAAAGGATCATTATGAGTAAGCTTACAATGAACGTAATCAATTCAAATGACTTGAGTTTACTTAGTGCCATTTGTTCAAACCTTATAACCCACAAAACAATTACTGCTAATTGTTCACCTTTTATTCAGGACAAGATACTTGTAATGAATAAGGGTATGCAAATTTATCTGCAGCAGGAGATTGCGTTAAACAATGGTATCTGTTCCGGCTCTGAGTTCTCTCAGATATGGGGCTTTATCTGGGATCTGCATAAATCAATTAATGGTGCAGATAAGCACAACCGTTTTTCCCACGAGCATATGACATGGTCAATTATGTCGTTGCAGGATATTTGGAATGATAAAACCGATCCTATCTTTTCGGCTTTAAATGAATACGTTGAGTCAGACGAGTTTAATAACACCACAGACAGAACTTATCAGCTATGCGGCGTGATAGCAGATACTTTTGACCAGTACCAGATGTATAGACCAGACTGGATCCTTGCCTGGGATGATATGGTGTTATCAGACTTTGATGCTGCAACTTTAAATGAGAAAGACGAGCTTGAATTAGCTCCTGGAAAGCTAAAGACCTTTGTGGATGAGACAGCTAAGGGAAATGAGTCTGTAAGATTCCTTTTATACTCAAATTTATGGCAGATAAAGCTATGGGTATTATTAAAAGGTAATTTAAGCGATGTTGAAAACTATAGTTCTGCCTCTTTATGGGATAGACCTACCGTTCTTAAAAATCTGATTAAAAAGATCTCCTCATTTAATGGAAAAATTCCAGATCCCTTAAGATTAAAACTTCCTCGTAAAGTATTTATCTTTGGTATTTCAGCCCTACCTTCTCAGGTGATTAATTTATTTGTGGCTTTAGGAGAAATCATTCCTGTATTCTTTATGCATTTAAATCCATGTAAGGAATACTGGGGGGATTTAAAGACAGGAAACAGAAACTGGCAGATTGAGAAAAAGAGGATCAGCAATTTCCTCATGACAAACTCTTTGAAGAACATGGGTATTGACGTTGCTAACCTTGAAGCAGTAAAAAAGAATCACTATAAAACAATCAAGAATGAAGCTCCAACAGAGGAGTATTTTGATAAATACTTTGACTGTTATGAGGATAATGAATTAGTAGAAGGAAATCCTCTTTTAATCTCTTTAGGTATTCAGGGCAGAGATACTTTAAATGAACTTTTATCTTATGAAGAAAAAGTAGATTTTACTCATGCTTTCTGTAGAAGTGTAGATGGAGAAGAAACTGATACTGTCCTTAATCATTTAAAGGACATGCTTCTTACTTTAAATTCTAAAAATGATGGCAAGGTTGTTATAAAACCTGGTGATAATTCATTACAAATCCATTCATGCCATACACCTCGCCGTGAACTTGAAGTACTAAGAGATGCGATTTTAAATTCAATTAAGACAGAGTATCGCAAAACAGGTGAAGCTATTTCTCCAAAAAATATTCTGGTGATGGTGCCTGATATTGAGTCATACGCTCCACAGATTGAAGCTGTCTTCGGTGCAGTTGAGAAAGACGATCCTAACTATTTGCCATATGCTATCTGCGATAAGAGTTCACAGTCTTCAAGTAAGGTTGCAGATGCAATTATCAAGCTTTTATCTATTGGCATAAGTCCTATCAATGCAAACCTAATTTTAGAGCTGTTATCAGTAGAGGCATTAGCCGCAAAATTTGAAATCAGTTCTACTGATTTGAGTGTAATCTCAAACTGGTTTAAGAATACAGCTGTTCATTGGGGCTTAGATGAGACCGATGTAAATAAGACTCTGCATACCGATGAAAATCAGCAGATTGATTTACCATGGACAGCGCAGGCAGGCATTGACAGATTATTAGATGGTTTCATGACCGGTACAGATTCTTTATATGGCGGTTATGACAACTTTGATACATCTGATTATGCTCTGTTAAATAAGCTTTATGCTTTTATTGATAAGCTAAAAGAAATTAAAACAGCTTTTGATCCTGAGCTGAATATTAAAACATCAGACTGGACAGCGAAGTTAAATGATCTAATCCTGCAGGGCTGCTTTATTCAGGATGATAAAACAAATGACGAATGCAACGCTGTTAGAAAGATTCTGGTGGATATGAGCGCAGCGGTTAACAACTTAAAGCATAACGACGATGAACTTGTAGAAATTCAGGGCTTCCGTTCTGATTTAAAGATTAAACTTCCAGCTTTTAGAGCAAAACTGATTCATGCTTTTGGAAATGAGCATGAAACATCTTTATATTTACGTGGCTGCATTAACTTCTGTTCTTTAATGCCAATGAGAGCAGTGCCATTTGAGCATATTTACGTTTTAGGATTAAACGATGGAGAATTCCCAAGAAAAGATACAACTCCAAGTTTTAATCTTATGAGAGTAAAAAATCTTACAAGACGAAATGACAGATCAAGAGTAATTGATGATCGCTATATATTCTTAGAAGCATTATTGTCAGCAAAGAAGAGTCTATATCTGTCCTATATCGGTCAGTCACCAATAGATAAGACACAGATGAACCCATCTGTGCTTATTACAGAGCTTAAAGATTATATATTTGACAGGTTTACACTGTCTTCAGATCATGAGTTAACCGAAGAGGAAAATGCAAAAGCTGTAGAGCAAAGACTCTTTAAGCAGGAGTATTTAAATTCCTATGATTTAAGAAACTACGAAGAAAAAACAACCGGTGATAATGTATTGCCTTCAGTAGTATCTTTTAATTCAGAGGCTTTCTGGAAAGCAGATGATGCTACTCTAGAAGAGCAGTTACCACTTGGTTTACAAAAAGATCTTCAGATTGAAATGGAGGATGAAGTCTATATATCTATTGAAGATATGTTAAAGACATTTAGGGATGCCTCTGCTAACTTCCTGAAGAAGAATTTCAATATTTCTCTAAGAGTTAATTACGACACTGAGGTAAGTGATACCGAGAGTTTTGAAATCAACAGTGCCTCAACTCTAAACAGTTTAGTTAAAGATCTTCTGGTGATTAAAAACGATGATCCGGTGAATTTTGATCCTGAAGCTCAGGTTGATCTCTTCATTGAAAAGCAATACCAGAAAGGTCAGATGCCATATGGTGTTTTCTTTGATAATGAAAAACAAAAGATTAAAGAAATGGTAAGCAAATTTTTAGGCACTATTGATTCCTTATCTTTATCTTCTTTTAGCAGCGATTTAGATCAGTATAAATATCTAACCACAGTTAATGTCAATGGCAAGGATGTAAAGGTAATTCTTTCAGGTAACATGCCTTTATTCTCTAATTTAATAATTGATACCTATAGAGACTCGAAGTTGTCTTTAGATACTTATCTTGAAGCTCTTTTAAGATCAATGTTAGGAATGTTCTGTACAAAAGGAAGTTTGCAGAATATAAAAATCATCGACAGAAACGCCTGTGTAACCGAATTTAACTTACCTCTAGGCGAATTTGATACAAATAAATGTAAGGAATTTCTAGATAAGTTAATTAGGATTTATCTGGAACTTTTAGTAACACCGATTCCATTAACAATAAGTCTTCGAAAAGGATTATTTGAAGAGTTTTCAAAGAAAACATCAACGGTTAAAAGTTTTGAAGAGTACGCTGTTACCGCAAGTGATATCTATGTAAAAGATGATGCTTCAAAATATCTATTTGAAGATGAGGATATCTTTGAAAATTCAGATAAAAAACTCTCAGAGAAACAGCGAGAACTGTTAAAGGAAATCTTTGATTTCATAAAAGATGAACTGATGCCTGTTATTAACACCAAAGGAGATGAATAATGAGTAATACCAAAGATACCATTCAAGCAATTCCATTGGATGTAAATAAATTTAACTTAAATTACTCATCTTTAATTGAGGCATCAGCAGGTACCGGAAAGACTTATACCATAAGCTATCTTGTGCTGCGATTACTGTTAGGCCAGAAGCAGATTTCAAATGAAAAGGTATTAGTTAACAACGGCGACCCTATTTCTATTGAAAACATTCTGGTTGTAACTTTCACAAATGCTGCCGCATCAGATTTAAGAGCGCGTATTTTAGAGCGTATTCATTTAACCAGAGTGGTTTTTGAAAAGCTTTCCAAGCAGGAAAATGGTGTTGATTTGTCTCAGATAGATGAAATTCAAAAAGATGAGAACCTAAAAAAACTGATTGAATGTTATATAAGTTCTCAGAATGACAAGTCAAAAGCCTGCGCTATGTATGCAAGACTTTTAAACAAGGCCGAACGTACCATTGATAATGCTCCGATAAGCACAATTCACTCATTCTGTAACAGGGCATTAAATCAGGTTTATTCTTTTGAGGCAGGAAAGCCATTTAATATTGAGCTTAGCGAGAACTGTCAGGAGCAAGAAGATCTTGCTCGCTATGAAATCTGGCGTGAAATCTTTTATAAGAACAAGTATGAAATCAGACTGAACACTTTAAAAGATCTGGCAGAGAATATCAGTATCGATAAAATAAAAGATGATGTTATTTCAAGCTTAAAGAAAGTACGTCTATTAAAGGAAAACAAAGGCTATTACGGTTATTCAATTTATGGCCTTGATAAAAAGAAAGACACTGTTGAGAATGAGCTCAAATATCTAGTATCAGAGTATGAAAAGTTTGACTCATTGACTCAGTTAATTTTACAGGATGATTCTGTCAGGATTGCAATAAAAGAAGTTCAAGAAATCACAGATAAATATGCTGTGATGGTCAGTGATACTGAAAGCGATTTATACGTCAATGACAAAACAGGTAAATATGCCAGCATAAAAAAGAATTTTATCTCTGTTGTAAAAGCTGTTGCGCTTTTAAAGCAGATGCCTTTAGATGAGTTTGATAAGAACCTGATAGGTGCTGTTGCAAATTCAGTCCTAATAAAAAGTCCTGACTGTAAAGAAAACCTAAGAGAAAGCCTGTTTGTTTCAAGATGTAAAACTCTAAGAAATATAGCTGATGTACTGCAGTTTGAACAAGCATTGCTATTTATTGCCTGCGCATACGGTAAAGTCAAAAAGGAGCAGTTAGAATTATTAAAATCTATAAAACTCTGTATTGGTATTCTGATAATTCAAAGATCAGATTATTTATGTACCAAAGCTAATCTTATTTCGAATGACGAGGTATTAAGACAGCTTGCTGTAGCTCTAAACTCTGAGAAAAAGCAGAGTGATCGTCTTGTAAACCTACTAAGAACTCAATATCAGGTAGCAATGATTGATGAGTTTCAGGATACCGATCCGGTTCAGTTTGAAATATTTAAAAAGTTATATTTAGATGTTAAAGATCTGCACAATGCTCCATCTGCAGTGTGCTATTTAATTGGTGATCCTAAACAGTCTATTTATGCTTTTAGAGGATCAGATATCAACTCTTACAACAAAGCTAAATCAAAGGTTAAATTTATATCCAAAACCTTTTTACCAGAAAGCTCAACCTATTACACATTAAATACCAATTACCGTTCAACTCAGAATGTAATTCAGGGAGCTAATGCTATTTTTGAAGAAAACGTGGACGGGTATTATTTAAAGCCTTTTGATTTTGACTATCAATTTAAAAAGAAAACAGAAAACAACTCAGAATCTGAAGATGGCAGCATAGATACAATAGGTCTTAGCAACATCAGTTTTAATGCGGTCGATTACCCTTCGCCTAAAAATGGTGAACCTGTAGGTTCTTGTCGTTTTTACTTTGATGATGAATATGACAAAGAATACTCAACTCCTATCAGTAACTATGTAAATAGTATTGATTTTGAAGGAAAAAAAGTAAATACTCGCCCTTTTAAAGAAGCAATTGCAAAAGCCCTGGCTTTAGATGTTTACAGATGTTTAACTCATGGTTATATCAATAAATCATCTGACAAATCAGGAAAGCGCAAAGTAAGACCAAATGACATTGCAATTCTTGTAAGTGACGCAACAGAGAATAAATGTATCCAGAATGCGTTAGCTGCATTAAACGTACAATCCGTATATTTCTCAGACAGAGCATCTGTTTTATGTAATGTGGTAAAAAGCGGTACGATTAAAACCATCACTCCTACTACAGAAGCTTTGTATGTAATTTATTTCATGGAAGCAATGTGTAATAACACCAATACTTCTGTGGTAAACCGACTATTAGGATCATCTCTTCTGCAGGATCATACAATCAACGCACTAGTTGGTCAGGATAACGATCAGGTAAATGTAGATGTCTTTGATAGAGAAGTATCCTTACTGATTGACTGTTATAAAAAATGGGAAAAATTCGGTTTTATCAGTGCTTTCAATTTATTCATTCAAAAGCATGAAGGCATAAAAAGCAGAATGAATAAAAAAGGCGGAGAGCGTGCATTATCAAATTACTTCCAGATTGCAGATTTACTGCAGTCTATAAATTCAAAAATCAAAGGCCCTCAGGCTCAATTATTGTGGTTTAAGAGTGAAGTTTATCAGACAGAAACTTCTAATTTCTCAGAGGATGAAACAAGAAAACATTTAGAGTCAGAGCAGGACCTTGTAAAGATTTATACCATTCATAAATCAAAAGGTCTGCAGTTCCCATTAGTCTTTTTGCCTTATTTATATAAGAGTCAGACTAATAGAGATAACAATGAAAACCTGACTTTCTATGATGCAACAAAAGGTGTTGAGCATGTATCTTTAGCTTTTAAATACGACTGCTCAAAAGAAAATTCTCCAGATAAGTTAGCAAAACTTGCTGCTGTTCAGGAGAAGGTAAGACTGTTATATGTTGCTGTAACCAGAGCTCAGTCAGCTAATTTCTACTATGTGAATAATATAGAAAAAGGTGGCAAAGCTTCTTCAGCTTTAAAGGGAATTATTGATAAGAATAACGACCTTGATTTTGGAACTTTAAAGGCATTTAGCGATCCATCTTTATTCAGGCAGATTAAATCCACAAATGATGAGGTTTATACAGCAAAGAACCTTCAGAATATAAATTTTATCAATTCAGAAAAAGCATTTTTTGATAAGACTGCAAGTGCTCTCCCTAAAGATCAATCCGGTACCTATACACTTAATGTACTTGATTCAGATTGTATCGACAGCAACTTTACAACTACCTCATATTCAGGTGTCACATCCGGTGCTCATAACCAGATGTTTGCAAATCAGTATGAAGAGGTTTATTCACAGGATGCTCCAAAAGATGAACCAACAGAGGAGCTAATCAACTTTACTTTCCCTAAAGGAAGTAATGCAGGTAACTTCCTGCATAAGCTCATGGAAAATCTGATGTCACGCTCTGATCTTGATAAGAGAAAAGACAGTGATCTTGAAAGATTCATTCTTGAAAACACAGAGTATGATTCTAATAATTTCCTCTCATATCTTAGTGATCCTGAAAAGATAAACAGCCTGAAATTATGGATTAGGGAAATTTTAAACGCAAACCTGGTTCCTGAGAGAGCAAATGGCGGCAAATCAAAACTAGTTGAGCTTAATGTTCTTGATTGCTCACGAGAGCTTGAGTATTTCCTTCCATGTATAGACTTTGATATGGATGTTTTCAACAGGATCTGCGCTTACCATTTTGAAGATATTAAACAGTCCTTAGGCTATGAGTACGATGTGGCTTTACCTGTACTTAAAGCTAAGAGCTTTAAAGGCTTTATGAAAGGAAGTCTTGATCTGGTTGCAAGATTCAATACCAAAGATGGTATGAAGTATTACTTGATTGACTATAAATCCAATTTCCTGGGTGGTCATTTTGAGGACTATTCACAGGAGAATATATTTAAATCAATCTTTGAATCCCGCTATGATGTGCAGATTTTATTTTACACATTAACTTTACATCGATTCCTGAAGAATAATATTCCAGATTACTCTTATGAAAAGGATTTTGGCGGAGTGATGTATTTGTATTTTAGAGGGTTAAAGGCTGATACTCCTTCAACCAGTTCAGGTGTTTTCTTTACCAAACCAAAAGAAAAAATTGTATTGATGCTAGACAGATTATTTAACGGTGAAGAAGTTACTTTTGAGGAAGGTGAATAATGAATCATGAAGAACTTCTAAGTAAAGAAGAATTAGTAAGAACATTCTTTGAGAGTTTCAACAATAGTGAAGTTGAAGAAATACTACGTATTGTAAAAGGCTATCCATTTGTTCGTCCTATTGCTATAGGAATGGCAAGCTACTGTCTTCGAAAATTTAAGGATAACTTTAGTAAAGAGCTTTTTTTCTGGCTTATTCTGATGAGTCTTAAATTAGATGAGGGCGATATTTGTCTGCGTCTTAATGAAGAATCAATTTTAGAGCTGATAAAGGAAAATGTATTTCCAAAAGGAATGACTGACGAGAGTATTTATACACTTGCAAAAAATACTGTAGTAGCTTTTATTGAAAATACTCTAAATACACCAATCAGTGCAGACAATACTTTAATTTCAAGTGATAAAGACAGGAAAACGCCGCTGATTGCATACAGGTTTGAAGATAAATCTCAGGCCAGAATATATCTGCGCAGTTTTTACTGTTATGAAAGCTCATTAGCTGATTTCATCAAGGAAAAAGCAAAAGATGAAAGTCTTGATGAGGAACACAAGAACTCATTAAAAAACAGTCTTAATATTCTGTTTGGTAGTGCTGACGGTAAAAAAGTTAATTACCAGAAGGTAGCTGCCGCTTTATCCTGTACTTCTCCTTTTACAGTAATTTGTGGAGGTCCTGGTACTGGTAAAACTACAACTGTTTTGAGAATTCTGTTGCTACTTCTTGCTAACTCAAATGATAGCAATATCAGAATAAAACTTGCAGCTCCTACAGGAAAAGCTGCAGGACGAATGGTTGAATCTATTGTAAGTCAGATAAAATCTTTTAATGAAGTTGCGCTAAAGCTCTTTAATCAGGATGAAGATCTGATGAATCAGCGTTTAAGTCAGATCCCTCATGAGTCTTCAACAGTGCATTCATTACTGAAGGTGCATCCTCATAATGAAATTCCTACCTACAATGAGGAAAACAAACTGCCATGTGACATTCTTGTTGTAGATGAAATTTCCATGATCTCCTTAGGTATGTTCTCAAAGTTAATCAGTGCAATTGACGATAATACCAGGGTTATTATGCTAGGAGATAAAGATCAGTTATGCTCTGTAGAGCCAGGCTCAGTGCTGTCAGATATTTGTAGTGTTTTATCAAATGAAAAGTCATTATCTGACGACAAATTAGCACTGTTATCTGATTTGACAGGTTATTCAAAAGACGAGATTAACGCCAAAAAAGATGGATTGAACATTGTAAGTGACAATGTTTTACTATTAGTTGATAGTTGGCGTTTCAGCTCTGAATCAAAGCTAGGAAAATTAGCAAATTTAGTAAATAACTCCATTGGAAAAGATCCGTCTTCTATTAAAGCTACCTTTGATGATTTAGTAACTGTAAATCAGGATGAAAATACCTTATTTGTTGATGATAAGAATACTGAAGTAACCTTAAATTACATTGATGACTCAAAGAAAAACCGTTTTGCATTAAAAGCTCTTTCCTCAAAGATAGCCAAAACCATGGTAGATTTTTACAGCCCAGAAAACATGTACCTAGGTTACTTAAAGGCAAATAATTTTGTAATCAGAGAAACAGAGAAAATGAGTAAAACTGTATTTTCATTACTCGATAAATACAGGATCCTGTGTGCAAACAGACGTGGATCATTAGGCGTAGAGGAAATTAACGAAAAGGTTAATAACAATATAAGACAGATATACAGAAAAGATAAGGATCTAAAAGAATACTCTGATGATGTCTTTTATCCTGGCGCGGTTATTATGGTTACAAGAAATGACCGTTTCTTAAACCTTGAAAATGGTGATATTGGCTTTGTTGCATATCAAAGCGAAGCTGAAAGGGAAAAGCATAAAGCAAAAGTGTTCTTTCCACCAAAGCAGGGAGATAAACCAAGAATTGTATCCCCAGAGAGAATCTCAGATTATGAGTCAGGTTTTGCGATTACAATTCACAAGTCTCAGGGTAGTGAATATCAGAATGTCTGCATGGTGCTTGCTGAAAAATATAATCCAATTTTAACAAAAGAGCTTGTATATACCGGACTTACTAGAGCAAAGTCAGAAAAGGTAGATGATAGGATTGAAGGCGGTATTGTAAGTATCATTACCGATGAGAAGATTTTAGCTGAAGCGATTCAGACAAAGGTAAACCGAGAAAGCGGTCTTGCTTTGATGTTAAATAAGAATTAAAAAAATAATAAATAAAATTTGATTAATACAAAAAAGCAACTAAAATTAAAAATGTTCCCCCAAAAGAAAGGCATAAATATGCGTCTTGTAAAAGGGAGAATAAAAAAAGTTTAAAAATGTGTTAAAAATTATTTGACACTCGTCAAAAAAAGTCTATAATGCATTTCTCTTGTCACGCAAGACAACAACAAATAAAACCAAGCGTTTTATAAAGTTCTTTAAAAATCAGTACGGACAATCTGTGTGGGCCCTTGAAAGAGGGTTTATAAAAAACGAAGTGTTGAAAGCTAAAGCTGAAGGAACACAAAAAATCAAAATCTTTATTTTCGAAGAGTTTGATCATGGCTCAGATTGAACGCTGGCGGCAGGCCTAATACATGCAAGTCGAAC
>JAAYPN010000132.1 GCA_012519775.1 Aeromonadales bacterium
GGATGATATTCTACAAGAACCGGAAAAGATTCGCATGAAAGATGGTTTAATCCTAAAAACAATGTTCCGTTTACAGTGCATAAATCCTGTAAATCAAGATTTTCAGCGCAGAAGGTCTTAAATGATGTCAACAGCAATTTAAAATTGATCCACTTATACAGTAAAAACAGCATTTAAATATTGACCCACTACTCGTAAGTAATGGATCAATTAAATGCTCCCTTAATTGACAGTACCTGCCAATTTCTTTTCTCTTAATCTAAAACTATCTCCTTGAATTTGAATAACATGTGAATGATGTAGCAGCCTATCAAGTAAAGCTACTGCAAGAGCATTATCACCACCTAAAGTATCAGGCCATTGGCCAAAAGGTAGATTGCTAGTTACAATTAAACTACCTTGCTCATATTTCTTTGAAACAACCTCAAATAACAGCTTAGATTCATCTGCTGTAAACGGTAAATATCCAATTTCATCTATGACTAAAAGACGTTGAGAGACAATAGCTTTAGATAAGTAGTACTTTAACTTACCTTGCTCTTTTGCAGCTAAAAGCTGAAGCATTAAGTCAGATGCAGTAATAAACTTTACCTTAATCCTTGCTAGTGCTGCTTTATATGCAATAGCTTTAGCTAGATGAGTCTTACCTGTACCTGATGGACCAATAAACACTACGTTTTCTTTACGTTCAATAAAAGCCAATGAGCACAATTCTTTTACTTGGGATTGAGGAACACCTTGAGCCAAGTTAAAATCGAAATCCTCTAGAGTTTTTATAGGAGATAAAGCAGATAACTTTTTAATACTTTCTACTTGTCTTGTGTGCTTATCTACAAGCTCTTCATGTAGAACTTGTCTTAAGAACTCTCCATAAGGCATATTATTAGATGCTGCCTTCTGAGCAATTCCTGCCCATATTGTTGGTACATTCTTTAATCCAAGCTCTTTGCATTGTTCAAAGATATTTTCATTAAGAAGCGATAGCATTCTTACCAGCTCCTTTATTATTTGTCAGCAATATGTCAAAGATATCGGATGATGGCTGTATGTAATTCTTAGCTACCTTTTTATGGTACGGAATCCTCTCATTGTCTTTAGCTGAATTTTTCTTACAAATAAAATCATGTTTAGGCAGTAATAAAAAGTTCTCTTGCTCTTTGTATAACATGGCATTAGGAACGCAATTTATTGACCCATGGGTCCGATTATTTGCGACTTCTGCTAGCCATGGACCCACCTTGCTGTTGAGGATATCTAAGTTAACCTCAAGACCATCTTTGTGGTACAAAGTAAGCAATGGAATAATAAAGCTGTACTTAAGATAACTATTGAATCTTTCAACTTTGCCTTTTGTCTGTGGTCTATATGGTCTACATGCTTTAATCTTGAAACCATAGTACTTAGACATATCTAAATATTTGCTGTTATATTTATGTAGACCTTCACCGTATGCATCACGCTGTACGATTAAAGCCTTAGCGTTATCACATAGGATTTCTTGAGGAACACCACCAAAGAATTCAAATGCCTTTTGAAGTCCTTCAAGCCATGACTCAGTCTTTTCATTTTCAAAGAAATGAACAAAGCTGGCTCTTGAGTATCCTAGTGTTGCTACAAATGCTTTGAAATGACCTGTAGTTCGCTTTTTGACTGTTATAAAGTCAATCTGCATTTGTTTACCTGGAGTTGTTTCAAATCTAACTACAGATTTCTCTTCATTTTTTACCTTAAATTGTCTAATATATGCTCTAAGAATGGAGATCTTTCCTGTGTAGCCCTTGCTTTGAATTTCATTGAGCAACACTGTGGCAGGTATCCATTCTGGTTTAGCACTTTCAATCCTATCTTTCAGATATTCCTTATAATTCTCTAAAACAGAAACTCTTGTTTTTACTACCGTATAACTTGGTAATGCGTTGTTGTTTCTTAGATATTTTCTAACTGTATTACGAGAAACATTTAGATCTCTTGCTATTTTCCTAATGCTCTCGCCCTGTTTATGTCTGGCTAAAATGTCCACAAATAACTCCCGATTTATCATTTGACCTCCTTGATATAACGGTTATTCCCATTATATTAGGTGGGTCAATTTTAATTCGCTGTTAGTGGGTCATTTTCTCACTGCTGGTGACA
>JAAYPN010000133.1 GCA_012519775.1 Aeromonadales bacterium
ATTTTAAAGGTAGTGTCTATGCAGATGCAGGTTACATTGGAGCTTCACAACTAAAAGATCTTAACGATAGAGGTATCGAAACTATAGTTTGCGAAAAAGGCTATCGCAATCATCCTTTAACCGAAGAACAAAAGAAAAATAACCGCACTAAATCAAAGATTAGATGCCGTGTTGAGCATGTATTTGGCTTCATTGAACAAAGCATGAAAGGATTCATCCTACGCTCTGTTGGTATGATTAGAGCTAAAAGCAATATCTTTCTTACTTGCTTAGTCTACAACATAGATAGAGCAAGAAAGCTAAAGTTTATCTAGCCCCACACTCCACCTAATAACGCATATCAAAAGCTTTAGAGTCCCTAAAGTAGCATTCTTATGCCTAAATTTACCAATTTCAGCTCAAAATGAGCTGATAATGAGTCTTTGCAGTCTCAAAATCATCAATTTTTTAAAGATCGACTCTATTACGCTTGGTAACGAGGTTTTTGAAGTTTAATTTATAGAACTCCCCTTAATTTATTCTTCACATTATCTGCATCTTAAGGCTCACGCACCATTTACAACAATTGATGATGCCATTAGGAAGAACAGTGATATTGCCGATGTGCAGATCATAAAAGTAGAGGACTTTAAAAAGCGTAAGATGGTTGTTGATACTGATAAAGGCAAGGATATCAAGTATCAGATTAAAGCTTTAAACTCACTTTTAAACCTATACAATAAAGGCATACTTCCTGAGAAAATCTCAAACAATAAAGACGATTTACAGGATACCTTTTAGCTTTTCTATCGCATTTTAAAATACAACTGCAGACATTTTTTGCAAGCGTTTGTATGTTGTATTTATCTCTTATAATCCCGTCAGAATGATAGGTTTATAAACCTAAAAGAAAAAATCCGTGCATTCGGCTTTGTAATGCTTATTTAGTCACTTAATAAAGTACCTTAAATAATTAAGAGTAATTTTAGGGCTTAAATCATTGATCTGTTGCCATTTAGTGCGTAATTGGCAATTTTTTGCAACAAATGTTTCTACAAAAACTATTAAAACATGTCTT
Source organism: Aeromonadales bacterium (assembly GCA_012519775.1). GTDB lineage: Bacteria > Pseudomonadota > Gammaproteobacteria > Enterobacterales > Succinivibrionaceae > Succinivibrio. The sequence continues at coordinate 1,058 of JAAYPN010000133.1, forward strand.
GCTTCTATATAATCAATTTGCTTTAAAGAAACAGTACAGTTTTCGGTGTTAAATCAACAAGAAAACATCGAAGCGATTTGACAGATTTAAAAAAAAGCATCTGTTTATTAATTAGGAGTAAACATGAAAGAGCAATGGCGCGGATTTACCGGCACTCACTGGGTTGATGATGTTAACGTTCGTGACTTCATTCAACACAACTACACACCTTATGATGGCGATGAGTCATTCTTAGCAGAGCCTACACAGGCTACAAATACCTTATGGGGTAAGCTACAAGAGTTACAACATCAGGAACGTGCTAAGGGCGGTGTTCTTGATATGGAGACTGAAGTAGTTTCAGGCATCACAGCTTACGGTCCTGGCTACATTGACGAGGCATCAAAAGATTTAGAGACTGTTGTAGGTCTACAAACAGATAAGCCATTAAAGCGTGCATTCATGCCTTATGGTGGTATCAAGATGGCTCAGGAAGCTTGCACCACTTACGGTTATACTCCTAACCCTAAATTCGACAAGATCTTCAATGAGTATCGCAAGACCCACAACCAGGGCGTTTTTGATGCTTACACTCCAGAGATGAGAACTGCTCGTAAGAACAAGATCATCACTGGTCTACCAGATACTTACGGTCGTGGCCGTATCGTTGGTGACTACCGTCGTGTAGCGCTATACGGTATCGACTTCCTTGTTGCACAGAAGAAGGCTGATTTAGCTAACTGCGGTTGCGGTACCATGATTGATGACATCATCCGTCAGCGTGAAGAATTATCAGACCAGATCAAGGCTTTAAATGCAATGAAGGTTATGGCTGCAAGCTATGGCTTTGATATTTCTCAGCCAGCTAACAACGCTCGTGAAGCTGTTCAGTGGTTATACTTCGGTTACCTAGCTGCTATCAAGACTCAGAACGGCGCAGCTATGTCAGTAGGTCGTGTATCTACATTCCTAGATATCTACATCAACCGTGACCTACAGGAAGGTACTTTAACTGAGGATCAGGCTCAGGAGTTAATTGACCACCTAGTTATGAAACTACGTATGGTTAAGTTTGCTCGTATCCCTTCATACAACCAGTTATTCTCAGGTGACCCAGTTTGGGCAACTCTAGAAGTTGGTGGTTTAAGCTCAGACGGTCGTTCACAGGTAACTAAGACCTGCTACCGTTTCTTACACACACTAGAGAACATGGGCCCATCACCAGAGCCTAACCTAACAGTTCTATACTCATCAAGACTACCAGAGAACTTCAAGAAGTATGCATCTAAGATCTCTATCACTACCTCATCAATCCAGTACGAGAACGATGATGTAATGCGTGTTGTGTGGGGCGATGATTACTCAATCTGCTGCTGCGTATCTGCAACTCAGACTGGTAAGGAAATGCAGTTCTTCGGTGCTCGTGCAAACCTAGCTAAGGCTCTTCTATACGCAATGAACGGCGGTATCGATGAGAAGTCTCGTGTTCAGGTTGGTCCTAAGTTACCTAAGATCACTTCAGACGTATTATGCTACGACGAAGTAATGGCTAACTACGACATCGTTCTAGAGTGGTTAGCTGACTTATACGTAAACATACTAAATCTAATTCAGTACATGCACGATAAGTACTTCTACGAAGCAGCTGAAATGGCTTTAATCGATACAGACGTACGTCGTACTTTCGCTACCGGTATCGCAGGCTTCTCACACGTTGTAGATTCAATCTCAGCATTAAAGTATGCTAAGGTTAAGCCAGTACGTGACGAGGATGGCATCACTGTTGATTTCGAAATCGAAGGCGACTTTCCACGTTACGGTAACGATGATGACCGTGCTGACAAGATTGCAGTATGGCTATTAAAGACCTTCTTAACCAAGATAAAGAAGCGTCACACCTACCGTAATTCAGAGGCTACAACCTCAATTCTTACCATTACTTCAAACGTTGTTTATGGTAAGGCTACAGGTGCACTACCTGATGGCAGAAAGGCAGGTGAGCCATTATCACCAGGTGCAAACCCATCATACGGTGCTGAGAAGTCAGGCTTATTAGCTTCTCTAAACTCAGTTGCTAAGTTACCATATGAGTATGCATTAGACGGTATTTCAAATACTCAGACCATCAGCCCAGATGCTTTAGGTCACTCTCAGGAAGAGCGTTTAAACAACCTAGTTAACGTAATGGACGGCTACTTCGATCAGGGTGCTCACCACTTGAACGTTAACGTATTTGGTACTGAGAAGCTAATCGATGCTATGGAGCACCCAGAGAAGCCTGAGTACGCAAACTTCACCATCCGTGTTTCTGGTTACGCTGTTAAGTTCATCGACTTAACCAAGGAACAGCAGATGGACGTAATTTCAAGAACCTGCCACAAGGCAATGTAATTGAAATAATGAAGTCTGTTTAGACAAATATTGTTGTGAAAGGAGCGCCTTTAGGCGCTCTTTTTATGAGTGCAGAATTTATTTGAGATAAAGCTATGACACAAGGATATATCCACTCATTTGAAACCTTTGGCTCTGTTGATGGCCCAGGCGTTCGTTTTCTGATCTTTATGCAAGGCTGTCCAATGCGTTGTATGTACTGCCATAATCCTGATACCTGGAAACAGAATGTTGGTGATTTAATGGACGTGGATAGTGTTGTTAACAAGGCTATTCGCTATAAGAACTACTGGGGTAAGGAAGGCGGTGTTACCGTAAGTGGTGGTGAGGCTCTATCTCAAATACAGTTTGTAACAGAGTTATTTAAAGCCCTAAAGGCAAAAGATGTTAATACCTGTCTTGATACCTCAGCAGGCCCATACAGAGATGAGCCTGAATATATCGAGATCTTTGATGAACTGATGAAGTACACTGATCTGGTGCTTCTTGATATCAAACACTCTGATAGCAAAGAGCATAAAAAGCTTACAGGTATCTCTAATGAGAATATCTTAGCCTGTGCAAAACACCTGTCAGATTTAAATAAACCTGTATGGATTAGACACGTTTTAGTTCCAGGTATTACCGACAGTGAAGAGCAGTTAAAGGGCGTAAGAGCTATTATCGATACACTATCTAATGTTAAAAAGGTAGAGGTTTTACCATACCACAGCTTAGGTATTCACAAGTATGAAAGCTTAGGTATTGATTACAAGCTAAAGGACATAGAAAGTCCATCTGCAAAATCAATTGAGATTGCCTGCAAAATCCTAAAAGCAGCTCCTCGAACCTAAAATAAAGACGCCTTGCATTGCAAGGCGTTCTTCATTAAGTGCTAGGACAAAGTAACATAACTACAGAACGTTTCTTTATCTTCAAATGCTGACCTGCTTTGAATCTGGTGCTCATAAAGTAGGTATTCACATCTTTACCAGGTCCTAATGCGGTATTGATAAACTGATACCAGCACTTATCAAGATGTCCTGGAACACATGGGATCTCCACAGTTAAATCCTCCCAGTAAGCATTTACGAAAACGTAAGCGTACACTTCCTGTTTTGGATAGTAGTATAAGAAGCCAACAGAGTGAGACATATCAGACCAGTCAGGCTGGAATGGTTTACAACCATGCCATTGGATCTTAGCGTTTCTAAGTGTCTTCTGCAGCTTATGATGTGGAGCTGCCTTATGCTTAATCTTACCTAAACGGGATAGAGTAATTAGATTTTTGGTAAACTCAAACATCTCTTTCTGACGAGAGTCTAAATCCCAGTTTAAATAACTTAACTCATTATCCTGACAGTAGGCGTTGTTATTACCTTTTTGTGTACGTAAAACTTCATCTCCCATGCAAATCATTGGAGTACCTAATGAGAGCATGGTAATAGTCATGAAGTTTTTGGCCATACGAAGACGCAGCGTATTAAGATTCTTGTCTGTTGTAGGTCCTTCAAAACCGTAGTTTGCAGAATAGTTGTTGTTAGTGCCGTCGTTGTTGTGCTCACCGTTTGCAAAGTTGTGCTTGTCTGCATAGGTCACAAGATCATTTAAGGTGAAACCGTCATGACAGGTAATAAAGTTGATGGATTTTTGAGGGTCAACCTGGTGCTCGTTATAGATATCAGGTGATCCTAATACTCTTAGCACAAACTTTTTGACCATGGCCGGATCACCGCGCATAAATGAACGTACATCATCTCTGAACTGTCCGTTCCACTCACGCCACTTAGAGCCTGAAATTGCACCTAACTGATATAAACCGCCGGCATCCCATGGCTCTGCAATAAGCTTAGCGTCAGCAAGTCTGCTTATAGCATCAATTGATAGTAAGGTTGAGTTGTCACTCATTGGTGCGCCGTTCTTGTCTCGGCTTAGAATAGATGCAAGGTCAAATCTGAAACCATCGACATGCATAGTCTCATGCCAGAAGATTAAAGACTCTAAAATCATATTGCGTACTACAGGCTGATTTGCGTTTAATGAGTTGCCGCAACCTGAGAAGTTCTGATGATAGCCATTGTTGATAATGTAATAGCCGTTCTTGTCAAACCCCTTATAACAGTATGTTGGACCGTTGTCGTCACCTTCTGAGGTGTGGTTGTATACCACATCAAGAATAACCTCGATACCGTTACGGTGAAGGGCTTTTACCATGTCTCTAAACTCGTTTAGAGGACCTTCAATGGATTTATCTGATGAGTACGATTCTTGTGGCGCAAAGAAGGCCATTGGAGAGTACCCCCAGTAGTTGGTCATGTTTGGTCTTGCGTCATTCTCATCAAACTGATAAATAGGCATCAGCTCAACTGCTGTAATGCCAAGCTCAACAAGATAAGGGATCTTCTCGATAAGTCCTCTGTAGGTACCTGCAATTTTTTTATCAAGACCTGAGGATTTATCCTTGGTAAAGCCTTTGACATGCATCTCATAGATGATGGTGCTGTCTAGTGAATGATGTGGGAAGGTATCAATACCCCAATCGTAGTTGTCAATGTCAACAACTGCACCTTTAAGGCATGATCTGAATTGTTCCTTTTCGTCCTTTGGTGCAAAGCGCTTGTAGTCTTTAGGGAATAAAACTCGTTTTGCATAAGGGTCAATAAGTACTTTATTCAATACTACAGAGTCAGATGGAACACCGTTATCTCCTGTAATAGCATCGGTGATTCTGTATGCATAAATTTGATTGTTTGAGATACCGCGAACCTTTACATGCCAGTAATAGGTTGACTTGAACAGGTTCTGGGTTAAATGAATAATGTATGGTGAATCGTCATTTACATCATCAAATAAAAGTAAATCGATTTCTGCAGCGTCTGGGCACCACAGGGCAAAGTTAATGCCATCCTTTTCAATGGTGGCTCCTAGGGTTCTACAATGGCCTACAGAGACAATAATATTTTGTGATTTATCCATAATGTACCGTTTATATGCAGAGCTGTTCATTTTTGGATCATAATTGCACAATACCTTCAAAATTGTGATATTTTCTATCTATTCAACATCGAGGTATATTTATGTCCATTTTAAATTTTGCCGCTGGTCGACTAAATACTATCCCTCTAGATCTTAGAGGTAATGCAAACAAAATTCTACAACTTTGTAACGAAGCTCATAAACAAGGCTATAAATTCGTTGCCTTTCCTGAATTAAGTATAACAGGTTATGCCTGTGGTGACCTTTTTAATCACGCTGAATTGCAAAAGGCAGCTGTAAAAGTACTGCTTGAAATCAAGTATGCACTTGAAGAGGACTTTACCGTAGGTGTTGGTATCCCACTATTAGGCTCAGATGGTAAGACTTATGATGCTTACGTTTTAATGGAAAAGGGTAAGATCTTAGGTGTTAGCGTATTACATTCATTTTACAACTCAAAAGATGCCCGTGTTCGCTTCTTTACAACACCATTTGATGAGAGCCTTTCATTTTATATCGGCGCTCAGGTTTACCAGGTAACTCAAAACTTTACTATTGACGGCAAAAAGACAGCTATCTGCTTTAACGATGGTGATCTTCCATTTGTTGATGATGACTGTGAGGTTATGGTTTGTCCTGAGGCTACACGTTTTGAACTTTATGACACACAGCTTCGCTTAAATAAGATTGTTGAGCTTTCAGATAAATATCAGCGTTATGTAATGACCACCAATCTTTTAGGATGTGAGTCAGGCTCTGATATCTTCGATGGTCTTTGTGTCTTTGCTCATAAAGGTCAGTTACTTGCTATAAGCGATATCCTATCCTTCAAGGAAAGCTCTTTGGTATCTGAAAAATCAGGTGTCTCAACATTTATCGATGAGAATGATGTAATTGTAAGGGCTGTAGCTTTAGGTTTGTATGACTGGATGAAGAAAACTCATGCTCACGGTTTTGCCTTATCTATGTCAGGTGGTGCCGACTCTGGCTTATGCGCAACCTGCGTAGCCTATGGTCAGTTGGCAGCACTGCACGATTTAGGCTTTGATGGTTATAAGGCACTAATGCAGAGCCTTAAATTTGAAGTACCTGATTTTACAGGTGATAAAGAAAGCTACATCAAGACCTATATGATGCCTCAGGTATTGACTACTGTTTATCAGGGCTCTGCTGTATCTAGCTCTGTAACAAGAACAGCAGCTGCTAAAGTATCAGAAAACCTTGGTGCTAAACACTTTGAGTGGTCAATTGCAAAGTTAGTTGAAGATTATGTAGGTTTGGTAAACGATACAACTCCAGGCGATCCACTAACCTGGGAGCGTGATGATTTAACCTTACAGAATATTCAGGCACGCTGCCGTGCTCCTAGTATCTGGATGATAGCAAACCGCTACAACAAGCTTTTAATTACCACAAGTAATGCCTCAGAGGGTGCTGTAGGTTACTGCACAATGGATGGTGATACTGCAGGTGGTGTTGCACCTATCGGTGATATCTCAAAGAGCAGAATTCTAAGAATCAATCAGCATATTGCAGATAACGGTATTGCAATTGATGCATCAGGTTTAAAGCTTAATGTACCTAATATGTCATACATCAGTGCTCAGGCTCCAACTGCCGAGTTAAGACCTGGTGGAAATCAGACTGATGAGCGTGATTTAATGCCTTATGTAATTTTAGACAGAATAGCCGTGCTGCATCAGGAAGAAATGCAGACTCCAAAACAGATCTTAGAGGTTCTAAAAGAGGAGTACTCACAGTTTAGCAAGGATGAACTTGTAGTATTTGTTAAACGCTACTTTACAAAACTTGCAACCAATCAGTGGAAACGTGAACGTGGTGCAACCACATTCCATATCGAAAAAACTGATTTAAACGCAAAATCAGGCTTTATCTTCCCACTTCTAAATGACGGATATAAATCTTTACTTGAAGATTTAGACAAATAATCCTCTCTAATGCTCCTATTTTCATAGGAGCATTTCCTCTCAGATAAAAAAGTAATTCCTGCAAATATTAGGTATTCGTTGTTTAATTATCCTTTTATGGTGCAGTGATAACAGCTTTTATATAAAAAAGATTTATAAATCTCAACTTTTGCATTTCAAAAATTGAGTAAAAACGTTAAATATTAACGGTCTAGCACCGGTTTTGCTCTTTAAAATATGATTTTTGATTATGAAGCCTTAGGTGGTATGTAAATACACTGATAAAA